>QHXA01000353.1:623-8117 GCA_003222755.1 Acidobacteriota bacterium | reverse complement strand
CAGCAGCGCCAGGAGCAGTAATTCCGGATTCTCGAGCTCGTTTAACAGCACAGAGAAGCGATGTGAGGGTGGTAATTGTTCGATATTGCGGATGGCGATCAGCGAATGCTCATCGACTGTATATTTGTGAAAGAAATCTCGTATCACGCGGCATCGGATCTCTTCGAAATCCGGAAAGATCCGGCCAAGCAAGCCGACTTCATGCATCGCGAGCAGCGTATTGTAGATGCCTTTCCGGTCCTTCAGCATGTCCAGCACGAGCCGCCCAGCGCGCGGATTATTGCTGAGCGCGCCGTTTGAGGAGGACAACCGCCTGCGAATGGCCGAAAGCGTGGCCGAATCCAGCCGCGCTTTTTTTTGATGCGCTTCAGCGAAGGCTTCGATCATTTCGAAAGGATCCGAGAATTCGGAAGTGAAACTAATGCTGTTCGGAGTTCCGACAATAGCGTCTTCCCAAAAGCTCGTCGGCCGCGCGATTTCGCCGGCTTTGAGGAAGTAGTCGCGCATCAAATTCTCGGTGGCTTCACCACGTTCCGAATCGCGATAGCCAAGCTGCGACGCGATCTGTTCCTGAAACTCGAATGAAAGGATGTTTGCGTTTCGTCCGGCATAAAAATGCAGGAAGTTCCGCAGACAGTGAAGGAACTGCAAGGAATCCTGTGGTATGGGGTGGCGATTGCTCGCTTCCAAAGCCTTGCGCACCCAACCCGACCAATGCACGTCCCGCAGGCCGCCCGGAGCTTCTTTGATATCGGGTTCCAGTTGATAGATCGTGTCACCGAATTGCTTATAACGAGTCGACTTCATGTCCGCGAGCAACTTGATGAAGCGGTTCCGATTCTTCTGAATCAAGCGCGGCATGATCTCGCGTTCGAACTCCAGCGCCGTTTCAGGATCACCTAAAAGCAGCCGGCAATCCAGGAAGGCGGTGTACGACTCCATCTGGCTTTCGTCGAATTCTTTGAGGTCATCGGCGTTTCGGATTTGGTGTCCCACTTTGAATTGCAGATCCCACAAAGGATGCAACACCGCCTTGATCGCATTCTCGTCAATGGCGTCTTTGAAGAAAAACAGCAGGTCGACGTCCGATTGCGGGTGAATGGTCGCGCGGCCATATCCACCAATAGCCATCAATGCAAACGAATCCGGATAATCGCGCTCACCCCACAAGTCGCGAATAACCTCATCCAGCTTTTCACTGATAATTCGCTCAACGCGGACGGCAGCAGGGTCCGCAAAGAATCTGGTCTTTATCTCATCTACAAAGGATTTCAGCTCGGTGCGTGTGGTCGTCTTCATCGAGCGACATCTTAGCATGCGCGCGGGGTGCGCTGTAGGGGGACGGCCGTGTTTCGCACCGCGGAGCGGTGCTGGCACGCCGGAGGCGTGACAGGAAATTAGCCGGGGGTTAAGCGAGCGGGAGCGAGCGCAACCCCCGGTTGTCTGAAAACCAAGAACAGCCGCACCCTGGAAAGGGTGCGAGGAGTCCTCGACACCCCTTCAGGGTGCGGATTCCTGAGTTGTTGATGTATACCAGGGGTACGCAAAAAACGCGTACCCCTGGCTAATCTCCTCGCACCGCTCCGCGGTGCCGCAGCGTCTATCTCTGCTTTTGAAATGGCCAAACAACAACGGGCGGTCAATAGACCCCCTACAGATCAGGAGAGCCGGATCTGGAATGCGCCGAGCAGTCTCGCCACGGATGTCAGTGGCGCAAACCACGGACGTTCCTCGAACCATTTCACCGCAGGACTGATCAGGGATGCGAGCGTGACTGGAGGCAACGTGGTGAAGACGCCCGTTGGAGCGAAACGAAGAGCAATCGCCGCGAGCGGCGAGGAACTCCTCAGCTGCATTGTTCCGGCGACTTCCGGAGCGCCCGGGAACATCTGGAACGTGAAGGCTGCGCCGTGATTGCCGGGACCCAACAATTGCGTCGTCGTTGCAACGGATGCGGCTGAACTGTTCAGCAGCGAGAACGTGACATTAGCGGCCGCGGTACCAGCGTTCATGCCACGCCAATGCTGAATCCACCCTGCGTGTCGACAAAGATCGCTTGGTTCGGAACAGCGCTCGCCGACGGCACTCCCGCTTCCGCAAGCAGTCGGCCTGCCAGGTCGAATTGGGAAAAAATAGCTGTGCCCGTGACCGTGCCGACGGTCGTCGTGACGGTGGCAAACCCGCCCGCATATGCTCCTGTGCCGGTAGAAGTGTACTTTCTCGTCTGTCCGCCGAGAATCGTGAACGGGATGGTGCCGCCACTCCCGGCGGGAGCGAGATCTTGATCGAGAAAAGCAATGCTGCTGAATACAGAACCGGCCGCGCCGGGGTTTGCCGTATTTTCCTGCGAGAAGGTAATCGTTCCGCTCGCGGTGCCGGAGGCTGCCGGGTTTGTGAGGAAAATGGTCGTTCTCCAGATGTTCGAGCCCAGCACGCCATTCGCGACGTGCGGATAGTAAAATGTCGTCTGGGCGGAGCAAATCACAGTTACAGCGAGGACCCAAAAAACAGTCAACGGAATGCGCTTCATCGATGCGTCTCCTAGTCGTGGCGAGTTAGGGTCGACTTGGCGCCAAAATCATCGTGGGGGTGTACCGAGATTCTGCCGCATTCATTTCACCCAGTTTCTTCCATTCCTGATCAGCCGAGCTGCGATCCCCTGACCGGGTGAGACTCATTGCCAACAGGTATCGAGCTTCACGAAAGTCGGGCCGCCAATCTAAAACTGTCCGGAGTCGCAGCGCCGCATCCGTGTACCGGCCACTCATGAAATGAACGATAGCGAGGTTATATTGCGCCGGCCAGTAGTCAGGATTCAAGCGTAAAGTTCGTTCGAAAAATTCCACAGATCGCGCCGGCTGCCCCATTGCAAACAGGGTATTGCCCATGTTGTTCAAAGCCGGCCAGTAACCCGGCTCTTGTTCAACAGCGCGCTGATAATACGTGAGCGCGCCGTTCCAGTTCTTCTTTTCTTGCTCGATGACCCCCAGATCGTATAGCGCTTCGGGAAAATGCGGCGAATTAGCGCGCGGCGTGCCTTCTCCGGATTGCTGGCGAGATAAGCGCCGCCAAGGTTGAACCATACTCGCGCTTTGCCGGGCGCGCGGTGAGATGTGTCCTCCCACAAGGAGATATCGGAAGACCACACCATTTCTCGCCGGACCGTGAGGATTGTCATCAGCAGCAGCAGAGTGGCAGCGACCCAAGTACGTTTTGGAACCTTCGACAGCAGATACGCCACGAGAAGGGAAAACGCGAGCATTGGTAAATACAGACGATGCTCGAATGCGGCGTCAGCACTGGGAATGATGCTGGACGTCGGCGCGAGGAGGAGGAAAAACGCGAGGATCGAAAGGCTTCGCCATAACCATCCGGCAGTCATGATCAACACGATTCCTGTTGCCGGAAAAATGCCACCGATATCCCGAAAGTCGTACTCGAGCGACTGCGGATACGGAAACACGAGGAGTCGCAGGTATGTGTATACAACGCGCGTTTCGGTGAGCAGATATCGTAATGGGCTCACGCCGACATTCAGCCCGACGGTTTTTTCATTTAGCAAGAGGGCCAGTGCAAACACGCCGAGGGCAATCGCCAGCAGTGCGAAGATGTGCGAGGAAAGCCGACGCTTAAAGGCGAACAGAATTCCCCTCCTTGGTACGCGAAGCGCAAGCGCGATAGCGCGCAGCCTCAAGGAAGGAGGGGTGGCCGCGCCATCAACAAAAATATCCCGAAGGCACCTTATTAGGCGCGGACGGGGTGGTTCGTTCAAGGAAATTTTCTTGACCAACACCACCCCGTCTGCGCCTTCAAAGGTGGCTTCGCGGCATTTACTTGATGGCGCAGCCACCCCTCCTCTCTTGAGGCTGCGCGCTGCCGCGCTTGCGCTTCGCGCGCTGAGGAGGGGATTAGCCTGTTCGGAACTACTTCCTCGAAAGTTATCAGGTGCGGCGCGCCTCATTTCCTTCCATCCGTTCCGGTTGGCGAACAATGCCACCCCCAGCGGCACCGCGAGCGCGGACTCTTTGCTTTCGAAGGCAAGCACAAAGGCCAACACGGCCCATCCGATGCGCCGTTCCGCCAACGCAATCAAACCCAGTAGCGAAAAGAAGCACGCCAACAAAATCGATCGCTGATAAACGTAGAGCACCGGCTCTGTCTGGATCGGGTGCACAAGAAATACAGCAGCCGCGGCGATTGCGATCCATTGTTCGACAAACCGGCGGAGCAAAAGAAACAGCAACACCGCATTGGCGATGTGTATCGCGACATTCACGACGTGATATCCCGCCGCGTTCAGCCCGCCTAAAAGATGATTCAGATAAAACGTGAAAAACGTGAGCTGACGCAGATACAGCGGATTGAAGAAATGCGCCCACCGGGCGGGATTGGTCACATTGCTGTCATGTGTAATGAGCGCGTCATCGAAGTGAAATGGGTGCGTGACCGACGCGCCAAAGAGCAACACTCCTGCGAGAATCAACCCTGCTGTAGGTTTCATGCTATATTCGCCGCACCCGATTATATGCACATTGCGATAATCCATGACTGGCTGACCGGCATGCGTGGCGGCGAAAAGGTCTTGGAAGCGCTTCTCGAGATCTTTCCCGAAGCCACGATCTATACGCTCTTGCACGAGCAGGGAAAGGTTTCCGGTCTCATTGAGTCTCACAAAATCGTGACATCTTGGTTAAACCGTGTTCCCGGCGTACACCGCCACTATCGCAACCTGTTGCCGTTATTTCCATCGGCGATTGCGTCGTTCGATCTCTCGAACTTCGAACTCGTGATCAGTTCGAGTCACGCAGTCGCAAAAGGAGTTCGCGCTCCCTCAGCCATACACGTTTGCTACTGCCATACGCCGATGCGATACGTCTGGGATGCGGAAGAAGACTATAGTTTCAATCCGCTTCGTCGCCTCGCAATGCGCGCCATCCGCCCGCGACTGCAGCGTTGGGATTGTGAAGCCGCCATTCGAGTGGACCATTTCATCGCGAATTCGCGATTCGTTCGCGAACGTATTCGTTCCTATTACGGACGCGATGCGGAGGTCATTCCTCCCCCGGTGGAGACAACGTTCTTCAGTCCGTCGGCAATCGAGCGTGAAGATTTTTACCTTGCTGCCGGCGCGTTAGTTCCTTACAAGCGTCTTGACCTCATCGTCGAAGCATTCAAGCGGTTGGACCGACGTCTCGTGATCGCGGGCGGCGGTTCGGAACTAGACAGACTGCGGAAAACTGCAACGCGGAAAATCGATATTCTCGGCTGGGTGACCGATGACACGTTACGGCATTTGTACCGAACCGCGAAAGCTCTGGTCATAGCGGCTCGCGAAGACTTCGGCATCGTCACGGTCGAGGCGCAAGCTTGCGGTTGCCCCGTGATTGCATTTGGCGCCGGCGGCTCCTCGGAAATTGTTCAGGATGGGATTAATGGCATTCTTTTCGCGGAACAACACGCAGACGACATTGTGCGTGCCGTCCGCCGATTTGAATTGATGGCGTGGCCTGCGGCGCAGGTCCGAAGCCAGGTGGAGGCATTTTCTCGTGAAGCATTCCAGACCAAAATTCGGAAATTCATCGCCAACCGGACCGGCATCACCATGGAAAGTCGGAACACCGCGCTTCAGCCGGCATAAGTCGGTTGCGGGCATCTCCGGGTTTATCAAGCGCGCGATCGACATCGGTTTGGCTGGGCCGGCCTTGGTTCTTCTCTCACCTCTGATCCTCATGATTGCAATTGCCGTTCGCATAAGCGACGGCGGTTCCGCCTTTTACCGGCAAGTTCGCATCGGGCTCAACCGGCGCCGCTTCACGATTATCAAATTCCGGAGTATGCGCGAGGACGCCGAGCGAGACCTGGGTCCCATCTGGTCTGTGCCCGGCGATCCCCGGTGCACGCGAATCGGATATTGTTTGCGCCGTTCCGGCTTGGACGAACTGCCGCAACTCTGGAATGTCTTGCGCGGAGACATGAGCCTTGTGGGACCGCGGCCCGAGCGTCCTGAATTCACGCGAGAGTTCCGCAAGGAACAGCGGGGATACGACATACGCCATACCGTCCGTCCCGGCATTACCGGCTACGCTCAGATCCACGGCTGGCGCGGCTACACGAGCCTCGAAGAGAGACTCCGGCACGACATTTATTACGTCCGAAACTGGTCACTGGCTTTGGATCTTTACGTCCTGGTAATGACGTTCGTGCGTGGTTGGAGCGAGAAGACGCGATCAGGCGTGTAGATCCTGAGTGTGATCCAGCACCGCTTGTTTGTGGCTGTGAAGGTGAAGCTTTAAGCGCCGGCGATCCAGTTGCACATCGGACCTCGGATTGACTTTGTGAGCCAGATATCTGCCAAGTACAAACCGGCTGAAGCGGTCGAGCACCTGAACCGGCCCGATTCGCAGCAGGGCTTCCAGGAGTCGCTTCGATTTGCCGGATTTCATTTCCACATAAGCATTGCGATGACGCGCTGGATCGAAATTTGGAAAGCACCGGCGAACGAATGGATTTGCCGCAATGAAACGATCGTAGACAGTCTTTCCGCAAATGGGCTTCAGTGAAGCGGCTTGTTGCGCGGTGAAGGCATCGTGCTCCAAGAGCGGTAAGGCCGCATCACTGATGAGATAGTTCATACAGAGCCGCTTCCGCAGGCCCTTTGCCTTCGCCCACAGTACAGCGACGAGAAACATGGCCCAGAGCTTTCCATCCTCCACGATGATGAACAGATCAACGTCTTCGGTGGTCGTCATGTTGCGGTGCGCTGTCGATCCGGAAAACGCAAGCATGCGAATGAATGGCATCGAAGCGAGTGTGCGCAAGTGCGGTTGAATGTGCTGAATGGCCTCATCGCTGATCTTCTCGCGTTCGACGCGGAGCGTCATGAGCTGCGGGTCCGGCTCGTACTGAAGTGACTTCAGCGCCTCTCGGAAGCTAACCTCGTCCACCTTCACGTCAAACAATCGCTCCCGAAGCTCGTCGGCCTTGAGCGGGTACTGAAACAGCTTCGCGTATTCAATCGTGTGATGAATCGCTTTGGCGAGGGACATGGGGGCAGCCCGCTGGGGACGAGGGGTCTGACCCCTCGTCCCCACAGCTTCTCGATAGACGTCCAACGTCAGCCGGGCGGTGGTCTCCCAGGAAAACTCCGCCGCTCTGGCGAGTCCCTTCCTTGATAGTGCCTGCCTCAACGGCGCATCCTCGGCCATTTGAGCCAGCGCTTCCGCGATCTCCCTCACACTGTGGGGATCCACCAGCATCGCCGCTTGCCCCGCGACTTCTTTCATCGCCGAATTATTCGATGTAATCACAGGCGTGCCGCATGCCATGGCTTCAACGATCGGCATGCCGAATCCTTCCAGCAATGATGGATACACAAACGCCGTTGCGCCGCTAAACAGCGCGGGCAGCTCCGCCCGCTGCACATAGCCCAAGAACTTCACGCGTCCATTCAACCCCAGCGACCTTGCCTTCTGTTCCGGCGCGCCGCCGTGATAC
>QHXA01000353.1:0-547 GCA_003222755.1 Acidobacteriota bacterium | reverse complement strand
AAAAATAAGGACGCGCCACATCTGTGTGTGTCGGCATACGCCTAAATTCTGGCGAAGCCGCAAGGGGAGTCACTCGAATGTGGTCCTCCGGAATACCGAGATGCCTCACGATCTGCCACTTTGAGTACTCCGAGTTTGTGATGATGAGTCTCGCCTTCCGCGCAACGTGTGGAACCAGTCGTTTCGTATATAGCCGTTTCGCCAGCGGGTGCGCATCGCGTAACACTTCGAGTCCCATGTCGTGAATTGTGACGACATACGGCCGGTGTTCTGAAATGGGAGCCAGGAAGTTCGTGTAGTGACACAGATCGGGCCGGACAGTATCCAGGACCTTAGGCAGAAGCGCGTGAAGGTAAAAGGCACGTATGGGAAACCGAAAGGAGTTTGTGAATTTTAGATTTCCGTTCGATGCCGGGTAATCCAGGTTCAGCGGCCGATGGGAGAACACGAAGAACTCGTCCTCATGATCTGCCGCAAGCATTGCCTTGAGCAGTTCTTCACAGTAATAGCCCACACCGGATTTGCGTCCGTGCAGAACTGTCCCGTC
>QHXA01000352.1:711-7493 GCA_003222755.1 Acidobacteriota bacterium | reverse complement strand
TACAGCGCGTGATCTGGAGGGAGTCGTCGAGGTCGATCGCACGTTTCAGCAAGACGAACGGCTGAACTTGTCAGGAAAGCCGGGCTGGGGCTTGAGCGTAATTCACACGCCCGGACATGCGCGCGGTCATGTGTGCGTTTTCGAAGAAAACAATGGATCGCTGATTACGGGTGATCTGATGGCGGGATTTGGGACGATTGTGATTGATCCGCCGGAAGGCCACATGGCCACGTATCTCGATTCGTTGAAGCGAATGCAGCGGCTGCCAGTCACTGCATTGTTTCCGGCACACGGGCCGGTGATGGCCAATGCGAAGAAAAAGATTCAGGAGTACATCGACCACAGGATAGATCGGGAGCGGAAGATCTTTGCCGCTTGGGAACGCGGACACCGCGAGCCGGCGGCGATTGTGAGAGAGGTCTATACGGATGTCGCGCCGGCGATGTATGCACTGGCGGAGCGGAGTGTGATTGCTCATTTGGAAAAATTGCAGGAAGAACGGAGGATACGCTAAAGGCACCGCGGAGCGGTGCGAGCACGCCGGAGGCGTGTCAGGAGATTAGCCGGGGGTTAAGCGAGCGGGAGCGAGCGCAACCCCCGGTTGCCTGAAACCAAAAACAGCCGCACCCTGGAAAGGGTGCGAGCAGTCCTCGACACCCCTTCAGGGTGCGGATTCCTGAGTTGTGGACGTAGCCAGGGGTACGCAAAAAACGCGTACCCCTGGCTAATTTACTAGCACCGCTCCGCGGTGCGGTTCCTATTGCTGCTGCTGTCCAGTTCTGCATTCGCTCAGTCGTCCAAAGCTGCAACCTACATCACAGATGCGCAGATCATGTGGATTATTTGAGCGTGCGTCCGGATCCCGACAGGGTTCTGCCGGCGGGCTACCTCAATCCCGCCCTGAAGAAGTGATTAAGAAGTGATCCTATTGCTTGCTTGAGCGGTGTGGACGCGAATAATATTAGAGGCCATAACGAAGGTCCGAACACTCGGAGGAGTCCGGCAATGGCAAAACCAAAATTTCTAAGCGCGTTTGCGCTTGTTGTTGTGGTTGCGCTTCCGCAATTGATGTACGCGCAGGCGACGAACACACCGATCACATTCACAAAAGACATCGCTCCAATCATCCAGGAGAAGTGCGAAGCGTGTCATCGCCCCGATTCGATCGCGCCGATGTCGCTGGTCACCTACGAGCAGGCACGGCCTTGGGCGAAGGCGATTCGCGAGCGCGTCATCACGCGGCAAATGCCGCCATGGCATATTGACAAGACGGTCGGTATTCAGAAATTCAAAAACGACCGTTCGCTCAGTGACGCGCAGATCGACACGATCGTGAAATGGGTCGATGCGGGCGCGGCAAAGGGCGATCCCAAAGATATGCCACCGCCGAAGCAGTGGCCTGACGAATCGAAGTGGAATTTTGCCGAGATGTTTGGGCCGCCGGATTTGATCATCAAATCACCCGACTGGACGGTGCCGCCTGTCGGCTTGGATGCGTGGTACAAACCGGTCGTGCCGACGGGCCTTACTGAACCCCGTATGGTTCGGGCCATCGAGATTCGTCCCGCCACAGTCAAGGGCCGCAAAGTGACGCATCATACCCTCGCAAGGCTGCAGCAGCAGGAGCCGAACGCGGCAGATGCTGCCGACGACCAAGCCGGTGTCGGAGGATTATTCATGGAATGGGCCGTCGGAAAGCAAGGCGAGCAGATGCGGCCTGACACGGGCAAGTTGATGCTTCCCGGATCCAAAATCATTTTTGAGATGCATTTCCACTCCGTGGGCGAGCAGATCACGGATCACGTCGAACTTGGAATTTACTTCTATCCGAAAGGACAGGAGCCGAAATATCGCCAGACACTCGCGGCGCTGCAAAGCGTAGCCGGAGGATCGCGAAACATCGACATCCCGCCGAACTCGACATTCGTCAGTCAGAACTTCATTCCGATGCGACGCGCTGGCCGAGTTGAGAGTTATCAACCCCACATGCACCTGCGCGGCAAGGCCATGTCGATGGAAGCCATCCTCCCGACGGGTCAAACGATCATGCTGAGCCATGTGAACAACTTCAACTTCAACTGGCATAACAGCTACGTGTACGCCGACGATGCGGCTCCGTTGTTACCGAAAGGGTCAATTCTAAAAATCACTTCCTGGTACGACAACACCAAGACGAATCCACACAACCCCGATCCTGACCAGTGGGTCGGTTTTGGCGATCGTACTGTGGACGAGATGGGGCACGCTTGGGTGAACATCACCTACATGAGTGACGACGATTACCAGGCCGAAGTCGGCAAGAGGAAGACGGAGGCCGCGGCCCAGCAATGAACGTGTGGAACGCGAAAGGCGCAAGATATTGGAGAGGCCGCGCACTGCAAATCGTGCTCTTGTTTCTTCTGATCTCTTGCGCCTTTTGTGTTCCGTTTCTTGCACAGGCGCAGTTGCCTCTCGAGCCCTTCCGCGACTCTGGCGCCAGCATTACTGGCGCGTTTGAAGGATGGTATAAAAACAGCGACGGCAGCTACAGTCTTCTCGTCGGCTATTTCAATCGAAACCAGAAACAGACGCTCGATATTCCAGTCGGACCCGAGAATCACATCGATCCAGGCGGCCCGGATCAAGGGCAACCCACTCACTTTCTTCCGCGGCGTCAATGGGGTGTTTTCACCATCACCGTTCCCAAGGATTTTGGAAACAAACGATTGACATGGACCATCACGGCTAACGGTCAAACGACGTCGGTACCGCTGCACCTGGATTCGCTGTGGATCGTCACGCCGTTCGAAGATGCAGGCGTGGGAAACACGCCTCCGGTTGTCCGGTTTCAGCCGGCAGGCGCGGCATTCACCGGCCCTCCACACGGGGTTGTTCAGTCTTTTAGCGTCAAAGCCGGCGAACCGTTACCGCTCACGGTTTGGGTTACGGACGATGGGAAACAACCGCCTGAAGCACGCCCCCGTCAGGGCCCGCCTGCAAGTATTCTTTGGAGTCAGTTCAGGGGACCTGGATCCGTGACGTTCGAAAACGCTCGTCCTACCGTGGCAATGGATGATGGAAAGGCATCAACAACCGCGAAATTCAGCGCCCCAGGCGAATACATCATCCGCGGGCAAGCCAATGATGCAAGCGGTGACGGTGGCGGTGGCTTTCAGTGTTGCTGGACAAATGTCCACGTCAAAGTGACGGTTACCCCATAGAACCGGCTCTTCTTCTATGACCGCTGGCTGGAGTTTGGACATTTTGCGCACGGCGGCGGTTTATGACCGTCGTTACAGTTAAGGAGTTCCATGCGCGCACATCTCGTACTCTTGTCTTTGGTGTTGGCCCTCGCGTTTTCCATTCCCTCATACGCCCAGCTTCCCCCATCCGCCGACTGGGCAATACACGCTGCAAATTACTACCAAGTATTTCCGAACCTCACGTACCTCACTGCCAGCAACTATGAGGCGAAACTCGACATCTATAAACGCCGTGACACAACCGGCCCTCAGCCGACCGTCATTTACGTGCACGGCGGATTCTGGGCCGCAGGGACAAAAGAAGGATCACTGATGTCGCTCATGCCATGGCTCGAGATGGGATGGAACGTCGTGAATGTCGAATATCGTCTTGCCCGGGTCGCGCTTGCGCCGGCCGCTGTTGAGGATTGCATGTGCGCTCTGCGATACGTCGGCAATCAGGCAAAAACATACGACATCGACACCAGCCGCATCGTTGTGACCGGGGAATCGGCAGGTGGTCATCTGGCGCTCACTACCGGAATAATCCCCGATACTGCCGGTTTCGATCGCGAATGTGCCGGCGTCCCATTACCCAAGGTCGCGGCGATCGTTAATTGGTTCGGCATCACCGACGTTTACGACGTCATTGAAGGGCCGCACCGCGCCAACGCCGCAATGCAGTGGTTCGGCTCGTTGCCCAATCGCGAGGAACTTGCGCGCCGCGTTTCGCCTTTGACGTATGTGCGGTCGGGTCTTCCTCCGATTCTCACGGTGCATGGTGATGCGGATACAACGGTGCCCTATCAACACGCCGTTCGCCTCCACGAAGCGCTCACGAAAGCCGGGATGCCGGCACCGGGCACCACCGCGCCGGAAGAGTCTTTCACGACGCCCAGAATGGTGCCAGTGTTCTGCTGCGCTGTAGCCGTAAGGGCGGATATCAACAGAAGGGTTCCAACGGCGGTTATCAGCCCGGACAGTGGGCATGTCTTGCTTTCCATAACCCCCTCCTTTTAATCGGCATGAACATACTTGACGCAATTCATCCGTTACAGTCCACTAGTCAGTTCAATCTGATATTTCGGATTTCGGATTTTGAGATGCAGGATTCGTCCAATTTCAAAATCTATTCGGCGTGCTGTTTCACTCGTATGATCGACTCGCAGTTTGATCTCGTTATCGTCGGCGGCGGAATCGTGGGCTTGGCCACGGCTCTTCAAGGCATACGCAAGCAGCCTCCTGCTCGTCTTGCCGTTCTCGAGAAAGAGGCCGCGGTTGCGCGCCATCAGTCGGGACACAACAGCGGGGTCATCCATTCCGGCATCTATTACAAAACTGGTTCGTTGAAAGCGAAGAACTGTGTATCCGGTGCCGCTCGAATGGTGGAATTTTGCCGTGAGCATTCAATTCCGTTCGAGGTTTGCGGCAAAGTTGTCGTCGCCACCAACGAAGCCGAGCGCGCCGGCCTTGGTGAGCTCATGCGGCGCGGAACAGCGAATGGCGTTCCAGGATTGTGCATGATCGGGCCGGAACAGCTACGCGAAATGGAGCCGCACTGCACCGGCATCGCTGCGCTTCACGTGCCCGGAACCGGCATCACCGATTATTCGCGAGTTGCCCTGAAGTATGCCGAACTGATTCAACAAAGCGGCGGCCAGGTGTTGATCAATTGCGAAGTCCGGCGGATTGCAAAACGCGCCGGTGAAGTTGTGCTCGAAACAACTCGAGGCGCCATCAAAGCCTCTCGGATCATTAACTGTGCCGGACTCCACAGCGATCGCATCATGAGACTTGCAGGGGATGAGAGCACGCTGCGAATTGTTCCGTTTCGCGGCGAGTACTACGAGATTGTTCCCGCGCGGCGTCACCTCGTGCGGAACTTGATCTATCCGGTCGCGGATCCTCGCTTTCCTTTCTTGGGCGTCCATTTCACCCGGCGGATCAGTGGCGGAATCGAAGCCGGTCCAAATGCCGTTCTGGCGCTGAAACGCGAAGGCTATCGAAAGACCGATTTCAATGTGCGGGATGCCATCGAGACCGCGGTCTTCCCCGGCTTCTGGCGTATGGCGGTGAAGTACTGGCGCAGTGGAGTAGGGGAATACTATCGGTCACTCCGCAAACAGGCCTTCACGCGCGCCCTGCAAAAGCTGGTCCCCGAGATCCAATCTTCAGATCTCGAACCCGCGGGCGCAGGAGTACGGGCGCAAGCGCTGGACCGCAGCGGGCGCTTACTCGATGACTTTGTGATTGTCCGCTCGAACGAGATCATTCACGTTTGCAATGTGCCGTCGCCCGCGGCGACCGCATCGCTGGTGATTGGGGAACAGATTGTGGAGATGCTGGACGCGTAAACGAAGCACCCCGAAGGGGTGCACGGAAATTAGCCAGCGGTACGCGTTTTTTTGCGTACCCCTGGAATCCCTCGGCTACTCTGAACGCGCACCCTGAAAGCGCGCCTACTTTTGTTCACTCGTCACGTCGAAACGGACAACCTCAGACGTGGCTTTCGATTTCGGATCCTCGACCCACACTTCATGAACGCCGGGTGAGAGCAGCAACGTGTCGATATCGTGAGTGAACTCGCCGCGATCATTCGTCCTCATCGGGAGCACGGGAAACTCTGTGCCATCGGGCCTGCGCAGGTGCGAGTAAACGTCGGCGTTTTTCGTGAAGCCGGTGCCCCGCATTTCGACATGGCCACTGTGAAAGACGCGAGTTGGAGAGAGAGTTACCGCCGGTTTCGTTTGGGCGCAGGAACCTGTAACGGAAAACAGCGACACCAATAATCCAATTACAAAAGAGTTTCGGGTGTTCATAGGTCGGAGGGTGGATAAACAAAAAAATGGACCATGGTCCATGGGGCCATGGTCCATTCAACAATGCTCTACGTCCAGCTATAGCCCTGCTTGCCGAGAGGCAGCGCACGGATGCGGATGCCTGTCGCGGCGAAGATCGCATTGGAGATCGCCGGGGGAGCCGGCGGCAATGAAGGTTCACCAAGACCGGTTGGCGGGAAATTGGTCTTGAGGAACTTCACTTCGACAGTCGATGGAGCAACCTGCCGCATGCGTGTCGGTTGGTAGTTGTTGAAGTTCGCTTGCACGACGCGGCCTTTATCGATTGTGATTTCCCAAGCCATCATGTGGCTCATGCCTTCAACGAAGCCTCCTTGCACGAGGTTCTCGGCCTGGCTCAAGTTCAGGATCTGATTGCCGATATCGATCGCCGCCCAAGCTTTATCAACCTTCAACTTCTTGCTGGCATCGACCGAAACTTGCACGACGTACGCCACGTAGCCGGCATGCGCAAATTGGAAGGCCACGCCCTTGCCCGTGCCTTTCGGCAGCTTGCTGCGGTTATTCCAATCCGACATGTCTCTCACGGCTTCCAGAACACCGCGCGCGCGTTCCGCGTTGAAACCACCTGGAAGGGGTTGGCCGCCTGGTACCGGGCTGGCGAGAGTATCCAGCCGGAACTGCAGCGGATCTTTTCCAGCCGCAACGGCGAGTTCGTCAATGAAGGACTGCATGACGAAGGAAATACCGTTGGTGCTCGGCG
>QHXA01000352.1:0-650 GCA_003222755.1 Acidobacteriota bacterium | reverse complement strand
CGGAAATTCATTGGCGGGAATGACGGAAGTGGCGCCGTAGCTCCCTACGTAATCGCGGAATGCGATCAGCTTGCCGGACGCATCGAGAGCGCCTTTGAAGTAGTGATAGCCGGCCGGCCGGTAATTGTCGTGAGCCATATCGTCTTCACGTGACCAGAGCAGCTTCACTGGAACGCTCGGTTGCCCCGCCTTGGCTCTTTCGTCGGCGACCATCCTCGCGATCTTCGATACTTCAATGTCGTACTCACTAACCAGGCGCCGTCCGAAACCGCCACCGGCGCGGACCATATGGAATGTGACGTCGGAGTTTTGAATCCCGGCAGGAACCGCGGCATTCTGAAAACCCGGAATCTGGCTGGGCGACCAGATCTCCAGTTTGCCGTCCTTGAACCACGCCGTTGAATTCTGCGGCTCCAGTGGAGCGTGGGCGAGCAGTGGGAATTCGTACTCGGCTTCCACAACCTTGGCGGCATTCTTGAAGGCCGCTTCAACGTCGCCATCCTTAGCGCCCCGCGGGCCGCCGCCCGTGGGAGCTTCCGAGGTCTTGTCCTTGAGTTGCTTGATCTGAGCCATGTAACCCGCGCTGCTCTGCGAAGCAACCGGACCCTCGTCCCACTGAACCTTTAGTTGTTTGCGGGCGTTCTGCGCGT
>QHXA01000367.1:7443-8656 GCA_003222755.1 Acidobacteriota bacterium | reverse complement strand
CCTGGATATATTTATCCAGAATTGACTCAGCCGTAGGCGTTCCAGAACTTTGTGGAATTGCGTCATCCCAATCGAAATTTGGGGTGCCGTAGATGGTCTCCAGGTTGGGCGTCGTGAGCGGTTTATCGCGGTTGCGATGACAAGTCCAGCACGTGACAAGCTGGCGTCCACCGAAGTTGTTCTTGTTAAGTGCGGCGACCATGTTGATCATGCTGCGCGCCATCACTTTTTTGGGAGTGTCGGCCGCCCAATCCACCCGAGTAGTACCGGCCCCGACGTGACAATCCGAGCAGTCGAACTGAAGCGCGGCCGTCATGAGGCCCATCGTCTGGATGAAATCGTCCACGGGAATTCCTTTGAGCGCCTGGATGTTCTTGAAGACCTGCTCCGCGAGAAGCGGTTTCTCTTGTGGTGCGGGCTGGGCGATCAGCGCGACGAGGGTGATTGTCAAAACGCTCTTCACGACAAATTCCTTCTGTAGCGGCGCTCATAGACCGCTGCCTCAAGTTTATCGATTTTGCGCACGCCGGAGCGGTGCGCTACAGCTAAAACAGGTACTTCAGCGCGAACTGCATGATTCGCGGGTCACCAGCCGAGAGAATCTTTCCAAAGTCCCGGCTGTTCAAAGCGAGAACGGGATTGTTCGGGTTCAAATGGTTCGGCATGTTGAACGCTTCGGCTCGGAACTCTACGGACTGCCGCTCCGTCACCCGGAATTTTCGGGTTAGACCCATGTTGATGGTGATGAATCCTGGTCCCTGAATGTTCAAGGACGCATTGCCCCACACGCCATCGGCCGGACGAGCGAATGCCGCCGGATTCAGCCAGCCATTCACTCCTTTATTAGGTAGATAAGGATCCGCGAGCACCTGGTTTGCGCGATCGATGCCAAATCCCGTACCCAATGATGTGTTGAAGCCGGACGTCACTGAGAAGTAGGTTCCGGATTGGATGCGCGTGATGCCCGACAGCTGCCACGCGCTAGCCAGCAGGCGCAGCAGATTGTTGGAAAACTGCGGCGTCTCGTACACCGCCGACGCATTGATACTATGCCGCGTATCGCCAGGACAACCACCGCGTTCGTTCCGGCGACGACCGGGAAAGACACCCGTCGAGGTCTGGGAACCTCCGGCCGCAAACGGATCGGCGATACAGTGTGACCACGTATAGTTCGCCTGTATCGTCACGCCTTTGCTGCGACGGCGCTGGACCG
>QHXA01000367.1:0-7397 GCA_003222755.1 Acidobacteriota bacterium | reverse complement strand
GGCGAAGTACCGTCCTTCAGTTGGATTTGCCAGATTGAGCACTCGCCGCTGGTTCGTATTTCCAGTCGTCGAACAAGGGCTGAACGTCTGGCCATTGAGCACACAACTCGGGCCCGGAATGAAGATTGATGGATTCGTTTCTGTCGCGCTTTGGCCGTGGATCGTGCTGTTTCCGATATAGTTTGCGGAAACCATCCAGTCGGTTCCCACCTGCCGCTGCAAACTCAGGTTCCATTGATGGACGTAGGCGACCTTATTGTGCCATTTGAAATTGATATAGAAGACACTCTGCGGAAATACCACATCGGAGTTGAGCACTGTCGGAAACGGATTAGCTCCCGGATAGCCCAACCACGGATCATCCAGTCCTCCGACGGGATCATTGCGCGTGACTTGATTCGCCCAGGGCGCGCCGTTTCCAGCCCAGTGAAACATCGGAGGCAGGTCGTAAAACAATCCGTACGCCGTTCGAACCGTCGTGCGGCCATTGCCGCTGACATCCCAGGCCAGTCCCAGGCGCGGCGCAAACTTCAGCCATGAATTTTCCACATCGGTGTTAAAGCCCGGATAGAGCGGGTCGCCCGTGTATTGAAGTCCCGCGGGCGCATTCTTGAAGACCGTACTCTTGATTCCTTTATCAAACCATTCCCGTTCAAAGTGCATCGGCCGGCCGAGGTGATAGGGTAGCGTGTGCGGTTCCCATCTCACGCCTGGGCTGACGGTCAGGCGGGACGCTGCCTTCCACGTATCTTGTATGTACACACCGATAGAGTTCTGCCGCGTAGCGGATATGACCGGGCTTCCCTGGACGAAAGCGGAAGCCTTGCCCAACAAGAAGTCCGCCAATCCCAGACCGGTAAAGTGTCCGTCGAAAGTTGTCGCGGGAAATACGGAAGAACCGACGCTTCCATTGATCATCTGATGGATCCAGCTTACGCCGAGCCCGATCTGGTGCCTGCCCCTCTCGAGGGTGAGATCGTCGGCTAACTGATAGGACGTTGTGTTTTGGTGCCCAGGATTGGTATTCGTGCCCAGAAGGCTGAATCCAGTATTGACGGTCATGACGGTCATGTTCGGGACGCCCTCATAAACGCCCTTGGCCCCGAGAGACGTCAGATCGAATGTTTTCGGAGCGAACTTCGGCAGGTACGTCCAATTGACGGAGCCATGAAAAGAACTCACTGCTCGCGCGCTGATCAGATACGTCTCGCCCAGCGCAAACGAATGCACCTTTTGAATCAGGTGTCCGTTAGCGCTCGTCAGGGCATTCACGCCGTCATAATCCGCGGGCTGGTCCCGGTTCGCGTTGAGGAATCGTCCGAACAGCGAATGTTTCCCGTTTACCTGGTAATCCATCCTGCCCGTCGTAACCCATTCGTTCGTCTGAAGACGGCTTCCGAACCGGACTTCGCCGCAGGGATCGTTAGTAGTGGGAAAGAGTTGATGATGCACCAGGTTGACCGCCACGTTTGAAAACTCCGAAGGATCGATCTTGTTGTTGACGAACGGAGAACGTAACGGGATAGCTCGGCCGGCGTTGCAGGCCGGCGAAGCAATTGTCGTAAAGTCGCCCGTGAGCATGGCCGGCGTCGGAATGTACGCGCGGTTAGCCGAGGGCCGTGCTCGTTCTTTCGTACCCTGTTCGCCCGCGAAGAAAAATAACTTGTTCCGGACGATTGGCCCGCCGACTGTTCCACCAAACTGATTCCGCTTGAGACCATCATTCGTCAGTGCGAACGCATTCCGAGCGTTGAGCGCTCCATTGCGCAAAAATTCAAAAAGATCTCCGTGAAGGTCGTTCGTGCCCGCCTTTGTTACAGCGTTCACGGCACCTGAGGAGTGGAAGCCGTACTGGGCCGCCAGACCACTGGTTTCCACCTTGAACTCCTGCAATGCATCCGGAAATGGAAGGGGCAGATTCAGATTGTTGTAGGCATCGTTGTGGTTGGAGCCGTCCAGACGATACGTCAAGCCTGCCTGCATCCCGCCGGCGACTTGAATAATAATTGTCGGGTAGTTTCGACTGCCTGGATTCAACGTGCCCTGGGTTGACGTTGTTGCCACTCCCGACAGCAGGACCAACTCGGTGACTTGCCGCCCATTCAATGGCAGCTCCAGCACGCGAGTGTTGTCGATCATTTGGCTGATGCCCGTGTTGCGTGTTTCCACAAGCGCGGCGTCGGCCTGAACTTCGACCGTTTCGGAAACCTGTCCCACTTCCATAAGGATGTCCAGGACAGGGTTGCTGCCGACCTGCAGCACGATTCCGGTACGCACATAACTGCGGAAACCCGGCAGCGTCGCTTCCAATCGATAAGGGCCGATCGGAAGATTCGGCAAAATGTACAAACCGGTTTCATTCGTCACCGCCGTGCGTGTGATGCCGGTGTCGGTTTGCGTGACCTTCACTTCCACTCCCGGCAAAATTGCACTGCTTTGATCGGTGACAACACCGCTGATTTGAGCCGTTGATTGCGCCATCACTCCTGTGGGCGCCAGGACGAACGATACCGCCACGAGTACGCCGATTGCTTGCAGGAAGCGACTCCAGACCTTCTCTGTTTGTAGGCCTTCCACCTTTCCTCCACATGAACGACTTTTGCTTTGATTACGATGGGCGCGATTATAGCCGAACAAAGTCAAAGCGCTTCAACATGAATTCCTTGACTCACGATCTCTGAGAGCTCACTTCCCGTCCGGCGAAAACGCAAGCAGGACGTTGCCGGGTATTCCATTCGCGATGTATCCCGAGTTGACCACCAGTATCCCGCCCGCAATAGCAGGACCGGGACCATTCAGAGAACCGCCTCGCGCTGTGATCTTATTTACCGTTTCGTAAGTGCGGACCGTGTCGAAGTCCCACATGATTTTTCCATCTGCGGTCGAGTAAGCGCGGAGATGGCCATCAACGGATCCGGAAAACGCAATGCCCGGAATCGCAGTCACGGCAGCCGACTGAGCCGGGCTGCACCGCTTTCTCTGGTCGCATGGCGGCGCAGGCGTCTGCCACACACGCTGCCCGTTATCGAGCCGGAGGGCGAACATGCCGCCGCCTACTTTTGGGTCGGGATCGACAGCCTGGCTGTTGGGGATCGGAATGCGGCCAATATCAGAAAGGGCAACGTAGACATTCGCTTGATCCGCGGCAGAGCCCCATTGAACACCGCCATTGATCCCGCCTTTGCCGACGCGAACCTGCCACAGTATCTCGCCGTTTCGATCAGGATCGAGGGCATGGACCATGCCCGACTTCTGCCCCGCGATGAGCGCGCGACGGCCATTGGGAAGCGTTACCAGAATCGGTGAAGACGCGAAATCGAAATCAGGCCCATCGGCATCGGGACAATTGATTCGATCCTGCAACCGGCATGAGGTATTCCAGGCATCCGCCGACCACACCTGTCGCGACCAAAGCACTTTGCCGGAATTGAGATCAAACGCCATAAAAGCATCGCTATTGCTGGTTGGCGGATCGCTGTAGTTATCGCCCGTCGTGACGTAGACGGCGTTCCGCCGCGGATCGATTGCCGGGCTTGTCCAAATCGGCGCTCCCGATGGTCCCCACTGTTGAACACCGTTTTTATTTTTCCACGTGGGCCGCGCTTCTTCGGTGATCGTGTAGGTTCGCCAGATTTGTTCACCATTACTCGCATTCAGCGAAAGCAGACTTCCGCGAAAGCGGCAGCACTGATAGTCGGACGCAGCACCTGCGTTTTCTTCCCCGGAAGCGACTCCGACATAAAGCCGCCCGTTATAAAACGTCGGTGATCCCGTGACTCGCGCCAGAGGGAAATTGTCGATTTTCGTTTTCCATAACAACATGCCCGTCGATGCATCGATCGCATAAACATGTTTGTATCCTCTGGGCACCGCGGAGCGGTGCTGGGAAATTAGCCAGGGGTACGCGTTTTTTGCGTACCCCTGGAATACTTCGACAACTCTGGAATCCGCACCCTGAAAGGGTGGCGCGGACTCCTCGCACCCCTGTCGGGGTGCGCCCATGGCTGCACCTCGATAGCTAGATGCCGCGCGAGCGTGTTGGTTTATTCCCGGAAATTTATTTCGGAATTTAGGAGCGGCTCCAGTTCAGCCTCAACTTTGCCGCAACGGGGACAGTAGTGAATGGAAGCGATGACTTCGCCTTCCGGAACGTGAGGATCCTTGATCGGTTTTTCAGCATGCCGGTTCATCAAGGTGCCGCAATTTGGACAACGCATTCCTCCTCCTACTCCAGAGAAATGTTCTCCCTTCCATATCGGAGAACTTTTGCCATCCAGATGAGTTCGTTGAGGAACTTATCGGTCCGGCGCACGTAAACATGGTCGAGGAGTTGGCCGTTGCCATCGAAAACCTTCTCGACTGTGCCAAAATTCACATCCCAAAATATGGAAACGAGTCCCAGTTCGCGTAGGACCGGTTGAAAGTGCTCAATGGCCCGCGCACCGCCGAACACGCCGGCGGAAACACCAACGATACCGGCAGCTTTATGAATATATTCCTTGAGGCAACTGTCGAGAACGTGCTTCAACAAGCCGGGAAAACTATGGTTGTACTCGGGACTAACAATGACAATGGCATCCGCACGTTCCATGGCAGCTGAAAAACGCGGATCCTTTACCGCTTCGCCGGCGTCATCGACGGGGAGCTTCAACTCCGCAATATCGATGAGTTCGGTGGTGACCCCCTCGCGCTTTTGCAACTGACCGAATACGAATTGCGCAGCATGGGCACTCATCCGGCCTTTGCGTGTGGTTCCCAAGATGACAGGTATAGAAAGGAGACGCGCTTCGTTCATGCTTCTAAGCTTAAATGCCGTGGAAGCCAGGCGGAAGTCCCGGCTTCCACTCCCAGAGCTCTTACTTGCATTGAATTAATCCGCGTTGGTCAGTGGCGCCGTTGCAAAGTTCACATTGAAGCGTGCGCACCAAATGGTCACGGCTTGATACTTGTGGAAGTCCGCCGTATTTGGAACGTCATAGTTCTGATCGCCCATGTTGCCTTTCATCGATCCGAGGTCGATAAAACCGGCCTTCTTTACCGTCGCGTCATCCTTTGCATCCGGAGCGGCTACGAGATAAACGTGCACATCCGGCCCATTAGAGGTCTTGAACTCGGTAAGTCGCAACACGCGCTTGCCGTTAACTTCATAGATTCCCGCGTTGCCCTGCGTTTCGTGTGCATAGCCTTTGAACTGTCCTGATGCTAACTGCTTTGGACCAGCAGCATCCGAGGTATTGGCCGCAATGGATGTTGCTGGGAAGCTTTCCGAAACCGATTTATTGACGAATAGCAATTCGGGGCGAAAGGCGTACCATGCAATTGCCGCCACGACCAAACCGCTGCCAATCCAGATCTTTTTTTTCATGTCGTTTCTCCTCTTGACGGCTTCATTTGAAGCCGATGTGGATTAGTCAACGAACTGGCCATTCTGTTACGCCGCAAAAGACTTGACCACTCCGGCGGACTGTGGAGCAGCCCGCCGGATAACAAGAAGGAGGGGTCAAAAGCGGAAGAAAATTCCAACGGATGGTTGTGCGAGGTGGGTGAATTTGTCGAGGTCCAGAGTTCCAATCTTGAAATCGGGAGCCTTGTAAACGAATCCGCGATATTCCGCGCGTATACCAAAGGTATGCGCAACTTCGAAATCCAGACCGCCTCCATATACGAAGGCCGCGCGACTCTGCTGGTCGGCCCCCGCGATTCTCACGTTGTCGGTTGGGTCAAACACCAAAACTCCCGTACCTGCCAGCGCATAGGGTTTTACGATGGGCGTTTCGACGGGAACGTGCAGAACAAATGCTCCGGTGATCTGGTGAATGTCCGATTGAATTGCGGTTTCTGCAGCGGTGCCCGAAAACTTCTGAGTGTTGCGGCTGTAGCCGTAGTTGGCTTCAACGCCCGCCCACCGGTGAAACTGGTAGGAATAGCCAACCAGGAATCCCCCGGATCGAGTCGCTTGTTGCGTTAATCCGCCGCTATCCGAATCTTTGATGATCACACCCGTACCCTGCAAATTGATTTGAGATCGTCCTTCCTGTGCCAGAGCGTTTGCCGCAGACAATGAAAGGACGATGATGACTGCGATCAATCCACTGAGTGTGCGCTTCGAAATTTTCAGCCTGTTCATTTTTTGTGATCCTCCGCTCCGCATCCAAGCAACGCATCTGCCAAGCGGCTAACTGCTTTTATCTGTTCGCGACTGCCATGAACGTGCAGATAATTCGCGATAAATCTCGTGAAATCGCGAACGCTTCGCGCACAAAAATCTGCAACAGACGGCGCCAACCGGCGACTATCTGTTTTGTGAGTCAAAGCCAGGACGATGTTTACCAGCAAGCAACGACGGAATTCGGCGATGCGCTGGACCGGCTCGTTCGCGCTTATGAACTCGATTCGGAGCGTCGGCGAGACTTATTGCAGGATATTCACCTCGCATTGTGGCGCAGTTTTGAAAAATTCCAGGAGCGGTGTTCGCTACGTACCTGGGTGTATCGCGTCGCTCACAATGTCGCGACTTCGCAGGTGATTCGGAAGCGCTACACCAACTCGCAGGTACTGCTGAGTATCGAAGAAATCGAGACTGTTCCGATCCATGCCAACGAGGTCCGCGACGTAGACGAACGACTCGACGCGGAGCGGTTGCTTCAGTTGATTCATCGCTTGAAGCCGCCGGATCGCGAGCTGATGTTGCTCTATCTCGAAGATCTCGACGCCGTCACGATCGGAGAAATCACAGGCTTATCGTCGGCAAATGTGCGGTCCAAGATCCATCGGATCAAGACCGTTCTGGCGCGGCGGTTTCAGGCACGGGAGCAAGGATGATGCACGAAACCTTCAATGACCCAAAACACATCTGGCAAAGCCACAGAAGGGAGCATCCGGTTATGTCCGTAGAATTGGTTCGGGCCCGGGCGAATGCCGCTCAGAGGAAAGCGCGTCGCGTTCTGATCGTCACGATGTTTTTTGCGGTTCTCCTGATGATCCTCGGCGCCGTCGCACTCGTGGAAGTTCCGCCCGCGCGAATTATTACAGCAGCACTGATGGTTGTCGTCTTAGTTGCCGCACGGAAGGCCTATCAGCGAATCTCCTCGCCGCCGGTATTGGCGGACCAGGCAGCCCTGAACGACTGCGTAAGTTTTTATCGGCGGGAACTCGAAACGCAATACCGGAATGCTTATGGCTCGATCGGATTAACCTGGCGCTTTGCCGCTGCGCTGGCCTTCTACGCGGCGCTGACCGCAAACATTTGGGCCGAAACTGTCGGCCCTCTGATTGTTCGCATTCTCATTCCAGCGTTACTGATCCTCCTTATCATTGTTCGCCATTGGGAAGCCCGACGGGTGAAAAGAGAACTGGCGGCGTTGGATGAATTCGAAAGAGAGGCTTCGTAGACGGTA
>QHXA01000366.1 GCA_003222755.1 Acidobacteriota bacterium | reverse complement strand
TTGTACATTGGAGGAAGTAGTTGAACGATTCGGGCGTTTCCAAGGATCAGATCGACGGCCTCGGCTAACACAGGCGCTGGTACGATATATACAGGAAGTCCGGAATGTCGGCATCGCTGCGGCAATTATTATCGACGGAAGCTATGTCACGATGAAGGCGAAGCCGAATGACATTGACATGATTTTGGTCCTAAGACACGACGCGGGTCTCAGCCTGGAATTGACGCCGGTGGAGTATCGAGTTCAGTCGGTGCGAATGGTCCAGAGAGCATATGGCTTTGACATTTTGGTCGCGGTGGCAAATAGCCGGCGATACCTATGAAGGCTTGGGTCTATTTTCGCAGGTTCGCACTGACGATCCGGGCCTTCGGACCAGCGGCAAAACAAAGGGATTATTGAGAATAAACTTATGATCAAAAACAACGATCAACTCGAGCAAACTCAGAAGGCTTTGGGCCATGCCGAACGCGCGCTAGGCTACTTGATTCAAGAGAAGGGATCGTTGCATCCCAGTCGATTTGCTGTCATGGCGGAGGGCGACATCAGGGACATCTGGACGCTGCGCCGCGAAATCGACGAATACCTGGGAGTGAAATTCACCGTCGAGGAGTGCCCCTACCCACAGGTCAATATCGAAGCGAAATAAGTTCGACACGGCTCCGATTCGGCGGAAGCTGCGATCGCGAGATGCACTACACAGCACGAAAATGGCCGTGAGTTCCGCGGATGCCTCGCGAGGAAACTGGTGCCGTCGGGCGGGAAGCGAAAAAAATGGCAGGCACCGGTCACCGCAACTACGGAGTGGCCGGGGATCTGCCGCGCATGGCCGTATGCAAGGAGACCGGCCGTGACGGTGCCGATACGCACGTGCAGACCTCTTTCAGTGTCCATCCCGAGTACTTCCGCGTCTGCGCGTTTGAAGACGCAGGAAGGTGGAGCCGGTGTCGAGGCGCGCCGTGCATTCCACCGATTCCTCACCAATGCTGAGGGTCACCGGCACGAGGATGCCTTCGTCGGATGTGCCGTAGTCGTGTAGCCCGCTGAACGAGAAGGCATGCGGCATTTACTGCCAGCCTCCCATTGACGGCTCGTCGTAACATTCGATCCGGACGACGAATGGAATCTTGGTGCCTCCCGAGCGCGCAGCGCGGTACACCTCGAGGGGAACGTGGCCGTGCGCGATGAGCCGATCACCGTCAAGGGCGACCCACTGCTCTGGCTCGTTGACGATTCTTGCACGAGATAGAGATCTAAACTAACGTTAATGCCGGTACTGCTTAGGATTAAGGGTACCGATTTTTCTTCTATAGCTTGGAGAATCGGGAGCCACCTCATATTCACGTTGCGCATTCTGGACGTATGCGAAATTTTGGTTTGATCCCGTCAATCTGGCGTCCGACCGTGGTTTCCGAAGTCACGAACTGATGGTCATTCGTCGACTCGTCGAAGAGAATCGAGATTTTTTCGTGGAGAGTTCGTGGAGAGATGGAATGCATACTTCAGTGAGGAGCAGTGAAGCGATCGCTGTTGATGTTTCCTGTTTTAATGATGCATTGACGGTCGTGCTGGAGGATGGTCGAACGGTAACGGTTCCGTTGGTCTGATTCCCTCGGCTTTTGAACGCCACTGAGAAGCAGAGAAAAGAGTGGGAATTCATTGGCGACGGGATCGGTATCCATTGGGAGGAGATCGATGAAGACATTTCAGTCTCAAGCCTATCTAATCCGGACAAGTTGATGCGGCTGGCGGATGCCGGGTCGTAGCCGACGAGCCCCGCAGGCTGAGCAGTAACTGCCGCAGAGATCGTTCGTGGCCTGACGGTTCGGTAATGTGAGCCGCTACGAGCCCGGTGGAAGTATCGCGCAACCGACGGCGAGTCGGGCTTGTGTTGAGACGGGATCATCGTAATTGATTTCGTACCACTGGAGGGGCGGTCATAGAAGCTGTCAATGAATTGGGGGCAGCCCCCTCCCGCGAAACACGATTCCGGTCTTATATGACCGCCCCTACAGTGGTGGGCGAGCTTATCAGAAGACACAAAAAGCCGCATCAACAACCAGGTTGATGCGGCTTGTTCGTGTTCCAGCGTCATGCCTTTGTCTGTCGCTAGCTGATTCCTTCAGCAAGCGGGGCCGCCGCGAGCACTGAGCGTCAATGCCCTGGGGTAAATAAGTAGCCAGAACGGAGCATGGCTATTGCTAAAGACCTTGTGATGGATCGATGGTGCGCGTGAGTCGGTCTCATTTACCAAGCCTCCCTGATCCGCGGCGGCCATATGTCCGCGTCCTGCAGTCGCACAGAATCGTGCAGCCCAACTGGCTGCAAAGGAGAATGTAGTCGCGTTCGGTTATTAAAACAATTGGACCGTGGTAGGGGGTGCGATAGAACTAAAGTAGCATCCAGCAGAGGGCCAAATTGGCGATGGCCGATGGCTGATCGCTGATTACTTTTGCTGCGAATCCTGATTCGGGACCCGCTCTTTGCACAGTTCCACGACACACACGGAATACACCGTGCGATTCGCCGGAGGGAAAGGCAGGCCGCGCTCGGCCATCAATTTGCGGATCAGTGCGCCGGTTTCGGGACGGGCGATGGCGGACTGCACGCCCACGCGCACGAGGCCGTCGGCATAATCCACGGCTTGCCAGGTGTGGCCGGCATTCACGGACACTACAGTATCCGTATCGCGACTGCCCTTGTCGCGTTGCTCGAGCCGCGCGCCATGATCGACCAGCACCTGGACCACTTCGTTGCGGCCCTTCAATGCCGCGCCCATCAACGGCGTGCGGCCATCTTGATTTGCGGCGTTCGGATCGAGGCCCAGCTCGAGCAAGTACTTCACGGTTTCGACATTCGCCTTCGGCGAATGCTCGTACGTCACGCCTTCAACCCATCCGATTCCGGCGGCCGCTGTTAAAGCCGTATCGCCGAAATCCGTCTTGATCATCGGATCAGCGCCATGCTTCACCAACAGTCTCAACAGATCGATGTCGCTCGATTGCGCGGCGCGCACAAACGGCGTAGCGCCGCCTTCAAAGAACCATTGCATGGTAAAGATGGTGCGCGTCAGCGTATTGTCCTTCGCGCGCGCATTCGGATTGCCGCCGTGATCGAGAAGAAACTTGATGTACTCCAGGTGATCGAGATCCGGTTTTGGCACCGGAAAATCCCCACCCTCGATATTGCGGTTATCAGTAGCCAGGTACAGCGGAGTCCAGTTGCCCTTATTCGCGAGATTCACATCGGCGCCGCGCTCGATGAGATATTCGCCAAGCCTGTAATGCCGATTGTTAGTCGCGGTCAGCAGCGCCGACCAGCCGTACTCGGTAACCTGGTTGATGTTCGCGCTTTCATCGAGCAGCAGCTTCGTCGATTCGAGATCGCCCTCCCGCGCCGCGATCACAAGCGGTGTTAGGCCGCCGCCGCCGGTTCCGACGAGGCCGGCGATGATGATGTCCTGATCGTTGTCTTCAGGAGGCACTGCTGCAGCATTGGCATTGTTCGGAGCCGGAGCTGCCGCAGCCTGGGCGGCGCCGCGCGGTCCCTGACCGCCGCGTTGACCTTGTCCGCGCTGGCCCTGTGCGGGCTGGCCTTGCCCGGGCTGGCCGAATCGGAGCTGCGTCCGATCGGTCCCGCCGAATCTTCCACCGACGCCTTCGATCTTCAGTTGCTCTTCATACGTGCGGCCGGCGCCGACAGCTCGCATCTGCCGGAGCGCCGCGGCTTCGACGGCCGTAGTGTTCACTTTCCCGGACATGTAATTCCGCGGGAGTCCGGCGCCCGCCGATTTCGCAGCGAAGTCGGCGCCGCCGTCGAGCAATGCTTTCACGGCGGCCGGGTGCCGCTGTTCCACGGCCCACATCAGAGCTGTGGTTCCGCGGATAGACTCTTTCGCGTTCACGTCCGCCCCTGCAGCCAACAAGGCTTTAATCGCCTCGGGACTTCCATTACGGGCGGCAAGCATGAGCATGGTTTCGCCGGCCGGACCCTTCTGCTTCGGGTTGGCTCCAGCTTTGACAAGTCTCTCGATGATGCGCGCGTTGCCATAAAGCGAAGCCATGTGTAGCGGAGTGATCCCTTCCCGATTGGCAATGTCCACCCGCGCGCCCGCCGCCGTGAGCAGATCGAGTATTTCCAGATCGTCTCGGTAGACGGCCCAGTGCACCGCCGTTGCGCCATCCACCTGCGGCGCGTTGACGTCGGCTTTTTGTTGAATGAGCGATCGAATGGCGGCTTTATCGCCTTTCATCGCGGCATCCGAAATATCGGACCGTCCAGCTCCAAGAGTGAAGCTGGTTATCAAAAGGAGTAATGCAACGGAAAGGACTACGAGGATAGTTCGGGTCATTTAGAATCTCCGGAGTGGGCTATGAAGGACAAAGGTTAACTTTACACGCACTGCGCCGGAACCGTAAAGGAGATTGGCATTTCGTAGTGGGTCGCTTTGAATTGGTGAATTTTCGGTCCGAAAACTCCTAACCGGGGGTTGCGCTCGCTTCTGCTCGCTTAACCCCCGGCTAATTTCCTGACACGCCTCCGGCGTGCGTAGAATGAACAGAGTTGACGATATGCTTGTTACCCTTCTCCTCGCCGCGACATTTTATAAAGACGTCCTGCCCATTCTGCAGGATCACTGCCAGACTTGTCACCGGCCGGGGCAGATTGCGCCGATGCCGCTCGTCACGTACGCACAGGCGCGGCCGAAGGCGAAACTGATCGCGGAAATGGTCCGATCGAAGAAAATGCCGCCGTGGTTTGCGGACCCGAAGGTTGGCCACTTCGCCAACGATCCGTCGCTTACCGCCGGACAAATCGACACGATCAGCAACTGGGTGGAAGCCGGCGCGCCTGCGGGCGAACCGCGCGACGCGCCGCAGCCGAGACAGTGGGCTGAGGGTTGGAATATCTCGCGTCCCGATCGTGTGATTCAAATGTCAAAGCCTGTGCCGATTCCCGCGCGCGGCGACGTCGAGTACACCTATCAGATCGTTCCAACGGGATTCACCGAAGACAAGTGGGTGCGAATGTCGGAGATCCGTCCGTCGAGCCGCCGGCATGTTCACCATGCCGTGGTTTACATCCGGCCGCCGGATTCCCAGTGGCTGCGCAATGCGCCACTGAATTCGCCATTCACCGCGTCGAGCCTTCGTGATCCGCATCTGCAACACGAGGCGCATTGGACGGACACCGATATGCTTCTCGTCTACGCGCCCGGAAGCTCGCCGGATCAGTGGCCCGAGGACATGGCGAAATTCATTCCGGCTGGATCCGATCTCGTCTTCCAGATGCACTACACGACCAATGGACATGCGGCCCGTGATCAAACTTCCATCAGTCTAGTATTCGCGAAGCAGCCGCCGGCGAAACGCGTGCTGACGCTGCAATTGACCAACGATCACTTTGTGATTCCGCCCGACACCGACGATTACCGCGTCGAAGCGTGGGGCACACTGCCGAATGATGCCGTGCTGCTGAGTTTCTTCCCGCACATGCATCTCCGCGGGAAACGTTTCGAGTACAACGTCATTGGCGAGCAATATCGAGACGCTGCTTCGCGTCAACTACGACTTTTATTGGCAGCTCAGCTACCGCCTGGCTGAGCTACGGCCGCTGAAGGCGGGCACGAAAATTCAAGCGGTCGCGTGGTACGACAACTCGCGGCAGAATCCGCACAATCCCGATCCGGCCGCCACCGTGCGATGGGGCGACCAGGCGTATGAAGAAATGATGGTGGGTTTCTTCGATATTGCTGTTCCCCGTACGGTCGACAAGTGGCAATATTTCATCCGGCAATGACAAAAAGAACAGCCACAAAAAGGCACAAAATTCACAAAAGCATTTTGGGCCTTTTGTGCCTTTTTGTGGCCATAACTCTGCTGGGTCAAGCGCCCACGTTCGAAGGCACGTGGTACGGCACAATCAATCCCCCCAGCCTGCAGTTCAATATCGCAGTCCGATTTCAAAAAAGCGGCGACAGCTGGTCCGGCACGCTGCTGCTGGAGAACGGCATGACTGTTCCGCTCACAGAAATTGCGGCGCACAGCAGGTCCATCTCGTTTTCCGCCGTTGACCCAGGCCAACAGAAGATCACGTTCGAAAGTGCGCTTTCCGACAATGGGACGGAGTTGTCTGGGGAGTTTACCCAGGCGAACTCGACCTTCCCGTTCAAATTGTCTCGCACACCGACGCCCGCGCTGCAAGGTGCAGAGGCGGCCATCGATCCCAACGAGCTGATCGCAATGATGAGCTCATTCTCGGGGCCACTCAGTGATCGCCCGTTTGTTCCCCCGGTGACGCATCCCGCAATCGGCTACGGCGTTCGCCCGCAGCGCGACCCCGTGGCGAATCTGATGCGCGATGTGCAAGACGGCAAGATCCGGCTGAAGTTCGAAGGGGAAGACGGGTACCTGCACTCGCTGCTCGATGCGTTGCACATTCCGGTGGAATCGCAGATGGCGGTTTTCTCGAAGAACAGCTTACAGACTGAACTTATCAGTCCACGGAACCCGAGAATGCTGTACTTCAACGATTCGGTCGCGGTCGGCTCCGTGCGCGGCGGGTTCATCGAACTGGCTTCGCAGGACCCGGAGCTAGGTGTCCACTTCTACATGCTTCCTCAGGAACCGGCGGACAAACCATTTTTCATCCGCCGTGATGATTGCCTCCGCTGTCATCTCTCGCGGAACAGTCTGGACGTGCCGGGAATGCTCATGCGGAGCGTCTATCCGTCAGCGGACGGCACGCCGATCAATCCGCTCGGCTCGTACCTGTTGGATCACCGAACGAAATTTGAACAGCGATGGGGCGGCTGGTATGTCACGGGCAACAGCGCCTCGATGCCGCATATGGGAAATGCGGTTGCGTCCGACCCAGCGAGACCGGAATCGATGGCGCCGCTGAAGGAACTGCAGGGGAA
>QHXA01000365.1 GCA_003222755.1 Acidobacteriota bacterium | reverse complement strand
GGATGCCGCGATGCTAGCGGATCCAAACCGCATCATCACTCTTCTCTGGATGATTGTCTTTACGATTTGGATGGCGGCCGCATATTCCTCCAACGAGCCCATTCACGGCAAATCCGACTGGCGATCACGGATTGCGGTTTGGCTTGTCGGCATCGCCTGGCTCCTTCTCCTTTCTCGCCGTCTTGGGGGACCGTTCGCGTGGCACGTTATCGCGCCGGCAGAACTTCTTGTCGTCACAGGTTTCGGGCTTACGCTCATTGGTTTTGCGTTTGCGCTTTGGGCACGTTATTACCTGGGCCGAAACTGGGACGCATTCATCAGTCTCAAAAAGGAGCACAAACTGGTGCAAACTGGGCCGTACGCTATCGTGCGGCATCCGATCTATTCCGGATTCATGCTCGCTGCAACAGGGACTGCTTTTGTAGTCGGGCAGCTGCGATGTTTCATCGCGGCAGCACTCGTTATCGGTGCGTGGAGTTACAAATCCGGACTGGAGGAGGTATTTCTGGTCGACCATTTCGGTGCCGAATACCAGAAGTATCGCGATAAGGTGAAAAGGCTGATCCCGTATGTGTGGTGACGCCATTGAGCCGCGAACCCCCTCCTTGCGGTGATGCAAGGAGGGGAATTCGGGCGATTGTCGGTTTATTCACGCCCTACGTCAGTCGCACGCGTCGGTGATGCAAATCGATTCCAGCGTGCGTCCCATCGGCGGCGCAGGAAGGCCGGCGGCAGCCATCAATTTGCGAAGCAGAAGGCCGGTTTCAGGATGCGCGATCGCCGATTGCACGCCAACTCGCACCAGACCGTCGGCGTAATCCACAGGTTGCCAGGTGTGGACGGCTAGTTTGCCCCCTCTGTTGTCCGTGTTGCCGTAATCGCGCACATCGAGTTTGGCGCCGTGATCATAGAGCATCTGCACGACGGCTGGCCGCCCCTTATGCGCGGCGCCGTGCAAAGCAGTGCGTCCAGTGTCCGCTTGCGTGTTGGGATCCAGGCCCAGCTCCAGCAGCAGTTTCACGGCTTCGACATTATCCTTTTCCGACCATTCGTACGTGATGCCCTCCACCCAGCCGATTCCAGCGGCCACGTGCAATGCGGTCACACCCAACGTTGTCTTAATCAGCGGATCGGCGCCATGAGCCAGCAGAACTTTCATGAGAGTGACATCACCGGACTGCGATGCCCGCAGGAACGCCGTGGCGCCGTTTTCATCCAGCCACTGGTTGGTAAACACTGTTCGGGTCTCGGTGCTGTCCTTCACGCGGGCGTTTACGTCGGCGCCTTTGTCGAGCAGGAGCTTGATGAAATCCAGATGGTCCATGTCGCCTTTGCGTACCGGATAATCGCCGTTTTCGATGTTCCGGTTGTCGGTCGCAAGGTATAAGGGAGTCCAGTTGCCTTTATTCGCAAGGTTCGGATTGGCGCCGTGATCCAGCAGATACGCACCGAGCTTGTAGTAGCGATTTTGCGTCGCAACGAGCAAGGGACTCCAGCCGTAGCCGGAGACCTGGTTGACATCCACTCCCGCTGCCAGCAGCACCTTTACGGATTCAAGGTCGTTTGAGCGGGCGGCGTATATCAGGGCCGTCAACTCTCCGCCGTCATTCGGCTCCGCCCGGCCGCGAAAAAATCCTGCTGCCGCTGCAGCGTCGTCGCCCTGATCAACGTCTGCGGCGTCGGCCACTGCGGCCGCGGCCCTGGCGCCACCACGACCTGCAGCCCCACGCTGACCTGCAGCAGCGCCACGTTGGCCTGCACCGCCCCGCTGACCAGCAGCGGCGGCCTGACCAGCAGGGGCTTGGCCAGCAGCGTTACCTTCGGTTGCAGCACGGATCGCGGGCAGATCCAACGCTTGTCCTGCAGCGAGCGCTGCGCCCTGCGCGGCGACGGCCCTCCTTGGATCGTTCGCCTTGCCCAGTGCCGGCCCTCGTCCACGCGCGGCCGGGTTCGAGCGGGCATTGATGTTCGCACCACGCTGGATCAGCAGCTGAACGGCAGCAGCGTGCGCTTCGTCCGCGGCCCACATTAAAGGAGTGGTTCCGCGAAACGTCTCCTTCGCGTTCACGTCCGCGCCGTGATCGAGCAGCACCTTCATCGCCTCCAGATTACCTGTGCGTGACGCCGCCATGAGAGGACTCCTCCCGAGCGGGAGATGCTCGTTGGGATCGGCTCCCGCATTCAACAGTGATGCGATGATCGCGGCATCGCCGTTGATGCCTGCCAGCCAGAGCGGCGTGGAACCCTCACGGTTCGCCACCTTCGGATTCGCGCCCGCGCTGAGCAGCATGCCCACCAATTCTTTGTCGCCGCGATATACAGCCCAGTGAAGCGCCGTCGCGCCATCGGGCTGTGGCGCGTTTACATCGGCCTTTTGTTGAATCAGTGTGCGAACTGCGGCCTTATCTCCACGCATCGCCGCGTCTGCGACGTCGGAGCGCACAGCGCTGAAGCCCGGTATCGAAAGGAAGAGGACCGCCCAGATAACTGCCGTTATGCGTCTCACATCCATTCTCGTCGCCTCCCTAGTCATCATAGGTTGTCCAGCCGCCCCGTGCTGTCGCCGATGCTCTCCTGGTGAATATCGAACTTGTCCAGGATGCTTAATAGTAGATTGCCGGTTGGCACGGTCTTGCTCGGATACGCCAGATGACGCCAGCCTTTCATCTTTCCGTTCAATCCGCCGACCAACACATGAGGCACATCGTAGTGAAGGTGCTGATTGGGATTCCCCATGTTGCTGCCATAAAGGACCATCGAATGATCCAGCAATGTACCGTTCCCATCCTCAGTCTTGGCAAGTCGCTCCACCAGATGCGCCAGCATTTTTATGTGATACTGGTTGATTTTTGAGAACTGGTCGATTCGTCTGGGATCCTCGCCGTGGTGCGACCCGCCATGAAAACCCAGCGTGGGCGCTTCGCTCTCAGGATATGTCCGGCCGGTGAGGTCCCGTGCAAAGATCAGAGTGCCGACGCGCGTAATGTCGGCCTGGAAGGCCAACGCCAGCAGATCAAACTGCAGCTTGATATGTTCATCGAAAGTCTGAGGCACACCGACGGGCACACTCATATCCGTCGGCGCGACGGTCGATGCTTTCATGGCAATTTGCAGCCGGCGCTCGATTTCACGAACGTTCTCGGTGTAATCGTCGAGCCGAGCGCGATCAGAAGTGCTGGATTGGGCCTTGAGACGAGAGAGACTGCCCATCACCGAATCCAGGATGCTGCGGTCCCGAGTGCGCCGTGCCGCCCGTTGCTCGGTGGTGGTGCCGTCTCCGAACATTCGCTCGAAGACGACCTGTGGGTTCAGTTCCATCGGCAGCGGCTGAGTCGGTGAGGCCCAAGAGATTGTGTTGGTGTAAACGCAGCTGTAACCCTCGCCACAGTTGCTGGAATTCGCGCCCGGATCCTCGACGGCAAGCTGCATCGACGGCATCAACGTATCCTGACCAATCTTCTCCGCGATGATCTGATCGATCGTGTGGCCCGCGTACACGTCCGCCCCGGCTGTCTTCTTCGGCTTGTTTGCGCACAGGAACGCTGCAGCCACCCAATGGTCGGCGCCTGTGGCGCCCGGTGGAGGTTCAGCGGATCGGGAATGTAGGCCGCTCAGTATCGTCACATGGTCCCGATACGGCTCAAGCGGTTTGAAGATGAACGGAAACTCAAACCCGGTCTCTTTGCTCGGAATCCAGTAGCCAGGTGCCATGCCATGGCAGACAAAGCAGCCGACAAATCGAGGCTTCGGATTGGCCGACGTTTGCGCCAACGCCGTCGCCGCCGGCACCATCGCTTCAAGGAACGGCAGCGCGAGTGCCGCGCCAGCGCCGCGCAAAACGGTTCGGCGGGAAATATGCTTCTTAGTGATAAACATGTTTAATGACTCCTTGATTAACGTGTAGCCCGCTGTTCGGTGCGAGCGTCTGTCAGCTTCATGTTCATCTGAAACGTTGGGCTCTTGACGATACCTAGCACCAGCGAAGAGAACTTATACTTGCTGCCCGCCGAGTCTCGCACGATCGAACGTACCAATGGCATATCCTGGTACTCGACGCCACGACCCAAGCTGTAGGGGAGCAGCTTCTCAGCCACCACCCGTAAAAATTGATCGGAACGACGCCCCAGCGCCTCGCGGAGACTGGCGACGCCGTTGACCTTTGTCCCATCCACCAGCACGCCGGACGCATCGATCGGAGAGCCCTCGTCCTCGGTGCGCCATGCGGCGACCGCATCAAAGTTTTCGAGGGCGAGTCCGATCGGCTCGAAGATCTGGTGGCAGGTATTGCAGGACGGATTACTGTGATGCGCTTCCATCGTTTGGCGCATGGTCGGTGCTTTCGCATTTCCAGTCGTGTCCGGAGGCTTTTCCTTGATGGTCGGCACATTCGGTGGCGGATCCGGCGGACTGACGCCGAGGAACGTTTGCAGGAACCACTTGCCCCGCGTCGCCGGCGAGGTGCGTGCCGCATTCGACGTGACCGTCAACAGCGCGCCC
>QHXA01000364.1:6311-8398 GCA_003222755.1 Acidobacteriota bacterium | reverse complement strand
CTTTTTCAAAGTGCTTCGCCGCCTCTGACATACGGCCTGCGAGAAGGTGAAATTCTCCGTACGCCGCGGGATAAAACGGGTAGCCCGCGAGCTTGGCGGCGTCGGGAATCTTCGATAGTTCGGCCAAACCTTCTTCGGGGCCCAGTGCGTTGCCGGCGGCTACGGCCCGGTTCAGGGCTATGATCGGGGAAGGTTTGATCCGGTGAAGCACGTCGTATGATTCGAGGATTTTGCGCCAGTCGGTTTGTTCATAACTCGGAGCTGCGCAATGCATCGCAGCAATGCCCGCTTCGACGTGATACTCGCTCAGTTCATCTCCAATAGAAGCCTTTTCGAGGAAACGAAATCCCCTGCCGATCAGTTCGGAGTCCCACTTCGAACGGTCCTGCATTTCTAACTGGATCAGGGCGCCGTCATCGGCCACTCTGCCGGCAAGCCGCGCCGCGTGAAAACACAGAAGCGCGAGCAGCGCGTAAGTCTTGGGCCGGTCTCCTTGCGGATGCTCGCTTAGGAGAATTGCCAAGCGGATCGCTTCGAAACATAGGTCCTCCCGCACAGTTTGCTCGGACCGGCTGCCGTGATACCCCTCGCTGAAAAGAAGGTAAATCGCCTGGTACACCGCATCCAGGCGCTCGGCGATGTCCGAAACACTGGTGATCTCCACGAAACTGCCGGAACGCCGGAACAAGTTGCGCGCGCGGCCGAGGCGCTTTTCGATGGAGTCTTCGCGGGCGAGAAATGAGTGGGCGATTTCCGAGACGCTGAAACCGCAAAGCGTCTTCAGAATGAGCGTCACCTGGACTTCGGTGGACAACTCCGGATGACAGCAGGCAAACATCATGCGGAGCTGGTCGTCTCTCTCGTTGTTTCAACAGGTAGACGATTTCCGGGGCAAAGTGCCGGAATTGATCGTCGCGCCTGACAATATCGATCGCCCGGTTACGAGCCACACGCATCAGCCAGGCCGACGGATTGTCGGGCACTCCCTGAATTGGCCAGATCTCGAGGGCTCTGCAGAGGGTGTCCTGAACCACGTCCTCGGCCAGAGCGAGGCGGCCCAACCCGAAGATCCGCGTTAAATACGAAACCATCTTTCCCGCCTCGCGACGGAAAAGATGGTCGATTAATTTGGGTGCGTCTTCCGTAAATGATCCTTTGCGTAGATTCCCTACATTGAAAAGAAAGGGCGGATCTCCACCGATCCGTCGCTTTCCAAGATAGGACAATCCTTAGCCAACGCCAGCGCCTGCTCTACGTCCGACGTGTTAACCACCATGTAACCTTGGATGAAGTCCTTAACCTCCACGTAAGGTCCATCGGTTACCGCCTTCGCTTTTCCGCGAACAACCTTGCCCGATCCATCCAAACGTTCGCCGAGTTGCTTGATGTGGCCCTTCTTTTCCAGCGTTTCTCTCCAGTTCATCCACTTTTGGGTCAGCTGCTGCATCTGTTCGGGGGACAAGGACCGATACGCTTCCGCTGGGTTGGCTCGAAACAAGTACATAAAATTTGCCATTGCTTTCTCCTCCTTAATTACTCCACGCGCCGGCCACTTGCCGGGTCGCGACGTTGAACCGGTTCCAAACATTGATATTGGCGATCGTAATAATCAGCGCTGCAAGCGCGGGCTCGTCGTAGTGCCGAGCGGCTTCATTCCAAATCTCGTCAGGCAAGGGATCGGCGCGATCGCTGAGGCGCGTCAGGGCCTCCGTGAACGCCAGCGCGGCGCGTTCAGCGTCGCTGAAGTATGGAGCATCGCGCCAGGCGGCCACTGCGAAGAGGCGCTCATCCGTCTCGCCTTTTTTCTTGAGCTCCCGGGCATGCATGTCCACACATACGCTGCAGCCATTGATTTGGCTCGCGCGCAATTCGACAAGGCCCAGCGTCCCCGAGGGAACGCCGCCCTTTTCCGCCGCCTCCTTCAGACGATGCAGAGCGTGCATGGCCTCCGGAACTATGATGGCTATGTTTTTCATACGCGGTTGCATAAAAACCTTCCTTTCTCTTTCATGCCCGGCCGGAATTTTCGGCCTTTATCTACATGACGAATGGGAAAGCTGGAACCGGACATCAGAGAAGTTTCTGGT
>QHXA01000364.1:1701-6203 GCA_003222755.1 Acidobacteriota bacterium | reverse complement strand
ATGCGCCGCCTGTGTGACCGTCCTGCCGTCAATCAATTCGCAACATGCACGCTGGATCCGGAGCCATAAAACATAAAGACGCACGGGAACCGACGGATTCGGTGAACACATGCATGAAACGCGACTTGGAGAGGCCCGCGACGCGAGCCAAGGTCTCCAGCGAAAGATCATCCGAGGCGCCGACTTTCTCTCGAAAATAATTACGGTGCATTTCGGATGCAACCTGACGGGACGGCGAAGATGCAGTTTGCTCTAAAGTTTGGTTTTTGACCTCTCGATGTCAAAACTTGATGCAGGATTCGTTCAATTTCAAAATTTCCCACCGCTCGTTGTATCTGCCGACGAACCGGCAAAGACCTTCCGCCCATCCGCGAGAGTGACGCTACGGGCATTCGCCATTTTGGCTCCGTCCTTAGCGAGATAGCCTTCGACGGTGACCTGGTCCCCAACCTTCAGCGAGTCTGCCTTCCAGCCCAGCTTTCGCAGCATGAGTGGCGTGCCAAGCTCAAAGTTCCAGTTCGTGACGGTGCCGCGCTCATCCTTCACGTCGAGGTAGAAGCGGGCATGAGGATTGGTCCATTCGATCTTCGTGACCGTTCCGATGAACTGTCGCACCTTTGCGGAATCGTACTCCGCAGTGAAGGAATGATGTGCCGGCATGATCTCGACGAAGAGAAGCAGACACATGCTGATTCCGAGCAAGACCTTTTCAATTCTCATCGCAGCACCCTTCACTTACCAACCAGGTGCTCCACGTCCTGGTTGTTCTCGTTACAAATAAACTCGCGAATCTCCTCAGTCGCGGGAGCCAGTGTCGCAATACCCTTCGTGATCCATGGCTTCTTCAGAGTGCCTGGGTCATCAAACGTGATCTCGACTTCGAGGTGGCCCAAGTCCGGACGCTTGAGCCGCGTTGTCACTTTCAGTTTGTCCGTGTGCGGGTTGGCTTCTCCGAGCCAGGTTTTGTCGTTAAAGCCGACAGTCTCGATCACGAGCGTATCTCCGTCCCATTTTCCGATCGAGTGCCCCGTCCACGAAGGATCGAGGTCTTTCGGATGCTCTCGCCCGTCCAGATAAATTTCGCGGTAGCCGGGAATATCGTATTCAAGAATGGTTACAAGAAGATCACGACTCTGGACGAGTTTGTTCAGGAAGAACGTATTCACCGGTGCCAGGTTGAAGGGAAGACAACGGGCTTGGGGCGCATCCTTGAGATTGTTGTCGAAACGCTCTTTCGCCACAGTCTCTGCCCAAGGCAGCAAGTCCGGTTCTTCCTGCGCCGGACCTCCCGGTACAGGGCCGTACCAAACTCCAGAAAGATCCGGTTTGCCATCGCCCGTGCGCGGAGCGGGCCCGGATGGAGGCTGTCGCCGGGTCGATATGAGGCTGCGAATGCCCGCTCGATCCTCGCCCAGCGTGTCCAAAGAGATGAAATCTCCCAGCGGAACATCGACTCGCAGCGTCTGTCCGGCCTCAATCGAAATGTCCTTCCGCGCATATGGCTTGAAACCAAACGAGCCGGCCGACAGTTCGTATTTTCCCGCCGGCAACTGTGGAAGCGTGTATTCGCCTTTTTGATTGGTGACCGCTTTATAGACGGAGCCGGTCTCGTTCTTCGCCTGAATCGAAGCGCCCGCCACGGGAGCGCGATTCGAATCAGCTACGCTGCCGGTGATGGTGCCCGATCCAACTTGCGCGAATGCGGCATGAGCAAGAAAAACACTCCAGAGTGCTGTCGCTAACAATCTCACTGCTTGCTCCTTGTGGGGACAATACGGCTCATTTTCAGTAGCGGCGACAGAGTGCAGCCACGGCTGAAGGCCGTAGTGTGATGCTAAGTCTGTCGCCGCTATGGGCTGTCCGGCTCAACCGCTTATTTCGCGAGCGGATCCGGCCTCAATTGCAGCTTGACCACCTTGCTCGTGGTGCCCTTACCGGTGTCCGTGTGGAATGGCGCGCGGGTCGCGTAAGTCGTCCAAAGGCCCTTGCCTTTCCAGCCCGCCTTCGCATCATCAATGCGACCGTCGAGTCCCTTCGCATAAAATCCCAACGGGTACGGTACCGTCAACACGACCCATTTCCCGTTCTGCATCGCCAGCAGGCCGCCCATTTCGTTGCCGGTGGCGATAGGGGTGTTCTTGCCGAGGCCAAACGTATCGAACTGATCGACCCATGAGTAGTAGCTCGCCTCGGCGCTGCCGTAATCTTCCGCACCTTTGATCTTGGGACCGGGCATTGTATGCAGCGTCCAACCTTCGGGACAATGCTGACCCGTGGCAGTTGGACCATTCAGCGGTCCCTTGCATTTGCGGCGATCGAAGCTTGCAAAATGGCCGCTGGCGAGAGGCGCCCAAACAACCCCGTCACTAGTGATATCGAGTCCGCGAGGCGAGAATCCCTGCACCGTTGCTTTCGGATTGTTCCAGGGCAATTCGTAAACTTCAGAGAGCGCCGTCTTCGCCGGATCCGATCCGGGGACGATTCGGACGATCGAACCAGGAAAGCCGAGGATGCTTCCCCAAACGGAACCATCGGCTGGATTGACCGTCACGCCGTAGAACGAACCGGAGATCCGCTTATCTTTGGTTGGATCGACGGGCTGATTTGGCTCGACGTAGGCGTCGCGTTTGCCGTTGCCGTTGGTATCGAGCACGAGACCCGTCCATCCCTGCGATTTCTGCTCATCGCCGGTTTCGTCAAACATCTTCACGTTCAGCCAACCAACGACATCACCACCGCCGCCGCTTGAAGTCCACAGGGTGTTGTTCGCGTCTTTTGCGAACTGCAGGTGGTGCGTGCTGTAGCAAGTATCAATCAATGTCACTTTCTTTGTTTTGGGATCATAAACCGCGAGCTGCCGGCCAGAATTCGTTACTGGGAAGGCGACGGCGGATGGATGAGTTGATCCTTGTTTGCAGAAGGCGGGATTGTCATTCCCCCGAACTTTCGATGTAAACCAGAGCCGGCCCTTTTCATCCAGCATCGGATTGTGCACATTCGCCTTGCTGTTCCAGATCGGTTCGTCTCCCCAGTACGCCGAAGGCGTAACGGCGCTCTGCGGCGCCGCAAACGGGGTATTTGGATCCCGAACGGGAACGGGTACGCGGCTGGTCGTGTGATGCACCGGATCGAGAACCGGCAAGTAATCCGCGCTGAGCTCGGGTGCGCCGTAAAGCAGACCATTCGCGTTTACCGTTGGGTTGCGCTTATCGGTGGCGATTTCATCGTGCAAATAAACGTGCGGATCGGCCCAGTCCCACAACGTAATAACGACGTTCCGTTCGACACCTTGTGGTCGGGGCGGAGCAGGCGGAATTGCGCCAGCCGCAATGCGATCGGTCCACTCCGCATACATTTTGTATCCGCGAGGACCGAATGCATTCATACCGTTTACCATGTTGGGGCCCGCCTGTCCGGACTTGACGCGCCGCTCCCATGCTGCAACAGAATTCGGGAAATTGCCGAGCGCTTCAGGAATTTCTCGCGTGGCCTTGTTTCCTAATTGATGGCAAGTGACACAGCCGTCCGTCTTGAGCTGACGCACCCACTGCGCCTGGCTCTTCATGTTTTCCGAAATACCGTTGCCATTGGCACCTGTCCCGGGGAACTCATTTTTTGGCGGCACTTGCATCAGAGAGAACCAGTAAGCGGCGGGATAGTAGTCGGCCGCGGCCTTGGGTCCAGGCGCGAGTGTTGCCGTCAAGTTCACGGTTTTTCCGGGCGCAGCCTTGACCTTCGTTGAGTCCACTAAACCATAGCCGCGGACCCACACGTTGTAATTGGCCTTCGGAAGATCGGGGAGGAGATATCGTCCTCGATCGTCAGTGACAACGATCTTGATCAGTCTGGTCGGCAGATCTGTGGTTTCGGCGATGACCCAGACACCGGCCTCGGGACCTTTTGAGCTAGTAACAATCCCGCCGATGTCGTCGGGATCGATTTTGATGTCACTCGCCGTTTGACGCGCGGTCATTCGGGCCGGCGACGCGATGAGTAATGCCGCAATCGCGACGGCCGCAACAGCGAAGCAGAAGGTTTTCGTTCTCATGTGTCCTCCGTCTGTAGAGCACTCGTGTTCTTGTTAAAAACCTGAAATGTCCCACGAATAGTACCTTGTCAGCCGCCTGGAGTCGAGACCCGAGGCCGGCGACGCCGGCGACTCTCCCGAAGCAAGCATGGCAAATCTGCATTGGGCCTGGTCCAAAGTCCGTGTGGCGGCCCGGAGAAAAGGCGCATCGATACGCCGTGCGCCGAGATCCGCCGCAGATCTAAGAAGCGACATCCGACTACGTGCGCATTGCGCTTGAGAATGCGGTTTCGCTGGCGGGCGTCCTGCTGTTGCCGCGTATGCGCGAAATCCGCTCGTACGGTTCTGTCCGGGATGCGTTTGGTAAGAAGCGTCCGGGACCCGATGGCTAATTTGCTCACGAGGACTGGTCAGGTTAGAGATCGGTGATGGAGTTCCCTCCCTCCATTCAACGGAGGGAAGGAAGACTGCTACG
>QHXA01000364.1:0-1607 GCA_003222755.1 Acidobacteriota bacterium | reverse complement strand
TCCCCATTCGCGCAGCAAGGCTTGGTTCTTTTTGATCTTGTTAGGAACGGCTACCGGCCCCATCGAAGGCGGCCAATCGACAGGGCATATCACCGGTGCCTAAGGCTGGTTGGGGCTCGGTTCGATAGGAAGTTGCCGTTGATTTAGAATAGGACGTTGCTGTTGATTTGGAATTTCCCGGTTAGGCGCCTGTTGATTCGGGCTGTTCTGCAAGAAAAGGGGATTCAAACTGCGGTCCTTTGCTCGAATCTCCTGAGCTCTGGTCTCAAGAGTTTGCGCCTCCTCCAAACGACCCAGCTTGCGCAGGACGCTCGCGTAATTATCCAATATCGGCAGCGTTCGAGCCGGGTTGTTCTGTCCGAATTCTTTCTCAAGGATAGCCAGAGCCCGTTTACTGAGCGGCTCGGCTTCAAGAAAGCGATTCTGATCTGCATATAGCGACGCGAGACGCTGCAATTCGCCGGCGGTGCCGAGATCCTCTTTACCAGCAACGGTCTCTCGGATAGCCAATGCGCGTTTGAAGAGCACCTCGGCTTCCTTGTACTGACGATCGTCCTGGTAGAGCGATCCCAAACTGCCAGCCGCTTTCGCCACCTCCAGATGGTTCGGTCCTAATTGTTGTTCTTTAAGCGTGAGCAGCTGTTTCGATTCGACGATTGCCTTGGTGCGGGCCTGTTGATCACGTCTTGCGCGTATGGCACTGGCACGTACCTTCTTCTCCCGGGCGTCGTCGGTGCGTTTCATTTTGGTAAGCAATTCGGCGTAAAGATCCAGACAATTGGCCACCTCCAAAGCGTCGGGGCCAAAACCGCGCTCGGTGATTTCCACCGCGCGTTTGAAGACTTGTTCGGCGTCTTCGTACTTTCCCAGATCCTGATAAACGAGGGCTAGATTGACGGACGCGATGGCTGTTGCCGGATGATAGGGGCCCATGCGTGCGTCGTCCGATTTACTTTGGACTGCTCTTTCTCCATATCTCGCCGCTTCGTTGATATCGCCCGCTTCTCTTAATGAGACCGCGATGCTGTTGAGAATAATTCCGTCGCCCTCCTTCAAGGCCAGAGCTTTCTTGAATGTATCCGCTGCGGCACGGTATTGTCCCTTACCGAACAAAGCCTGCCCGAGGAAGTCTGCCGCGTCGGCAACCTCATTCTGCGCGTCCTGCAACTTCTTGATCCTTCGGTCAAGCGCATCCGATAACANNNCCGATAACAGATCTGCCGCCTTCGGATAGTTTCTTTGGTACAACTCCGCTAACCCTTTCTGATAGGAGTCCGTAACCTTTTTGCTCCATTGACGGATCGCCTGGTCGACTTCTTCAGGCGTCAACCCGAAGTCCTTCGCCTGTTGTTGCAGCACCAATTGACGTTCTTCATCGGAAAGCTGCTTATCGAGTCTTGATCCGACATCCTTAATGACTCGAGATGCCATCGCCTCGACAGCCTTTGCGCTGGCCAGCATTTGCTTGTCGCCCTTTTTTGCGACAACTACGGAAACGAAGTTCTGTGAATTGTTATCGAATGGCGGGACGATAATGCGGCCGTCCCACGGACTTATGAGGGCCCAATCGCCGGAGAGGACCTGCATCACCACCGAACTGCCAGGCC
>QHXA01000363.1:9736-10219 GCA_003222755.1 Acidobacteriota bacterium | reverse complement strand
GAGGAAGAGAGGTACGAACGTTTTCTGCTGCTCTTGAGAAAGGTTGCAAGGATCGTTCATCGCTGGCGGTCGAGTGGAGCGCCCATAGCCGGTCGTGTCCATTGAGAAAACATCGAAACCCGCGCGAGCAAGATAAGCCATCCAACTGTAGTCTTGATGTGCGACATCGAACGCAACCTCGGCCGGCGTGCCAGCGCCGTGGACGAACAGAACGACGCGGTCTGCAAGATTGGCGCTCCGCAGCGGCGTCGCTGCTTTCGCCCGTTCGCGCACGTAGATCTGCGCCATCTGGCCGGCTATAGATGGGACTGTGGACTTCACACGAACGTAATGATCAATGGTGAGCAATTGATCGCTATCCTCGGCAGAAAAGACCGGCGCGACCAACAACACGACAACCAGGAGAAGTTTGTTAGTCATGATCGCAGGATCATACCAGAGGCGGACGCCGTCGCACACCTCCGGTATGTCGCGCACAGAAGT
>QHXA01000363.1:5130-9647 GCA_003222755.1 Acidobacteriota bacterium | reverse complement strand
GAACCTCGAGGCCAGCAGTTTGGCGGGCTCGACGCGCTGGCTGGCGAGCAAGAGCGCGTCTGCCATTTCGCCAAAAGCGAGTCGGGCGGCGAAGGCGGGCATCGGAGAAATTGTGGGTCTGCGGAGAACGCGGCCAAGGGTTTTCGTGAATTCGAGATTCGTCGCCGGCGAGGGCGAAACGATGTTGACGGGACCGTGCAGGGCCGCCGTTTGGATGCAGTGAACGATCGCGCCGCAAACGTCATCTAGCGAGATCCAACTCCAATATTGGTTTCCAGATCCGATTTTTCCGCCGAGACCTAGCTTGAAAGGCAGAAGCATCTTCGCCAATGCTCCACCGTTTGGGCTGAGAACGAGCCCTGTTCGCAGATGTACGACTCGCACGCCCTTTCGCGCAGCCGCGTCGGTCCCGGCCTCCCATTCACGGCAGACGTCTGCAAGAAACCCTGTGCCAGGCGGACTCTCTTCGCGCAGTACTTCACTGCCGCGGTCTCCGTAATACCCAATCGCGGAAGCACTCACAAAAACCTGGGGAGGCTGACCCATCCGGCTAATCGTTTCGGCGATCAGCTTCGTTCCGTTCACCCGGCTGTCGCGAATGCGTTGCTTTCGCGCAGTAGTCCAACGGGCCGCAGCTATGTTTTCGCCGGCCAGATGAACAATCGCATCGGCGCCCGAAAACACGGAAATATCGACAGTCCGTCTCTCCGGATCCCAATGTTCCGGCCGCTTCAACCGAACGACACCGTGCCCGGTGCCGAGTAGCGACGAGACGAGGGCCGAGCCCAACAGTCCGCTAGAACCCGTCACGGCGATCTTCATGCCGTCATTTTACTATTTCTTTTCGACGTAGCCTTCGAGGGTGTGGTGGGCTTTGTAGTACTTACCAGCGTCATTCAAATCCGGCTTTCCCACAGCGGTATGGCAGTACACACACTGCTTAGTTTCTTTCTTGGAGTATTCGGGAGTGCTAACCGCAAATGGCACAAATAGCAGAGCCACCGTCCCGGTAATCGCCAAAGCTCTGAGAATGTTCTTCATAGTTATTTTAGCGTCGGGCCCACCGTCCGGATTGCTGTGGTACACCGCTTCGCGGCCTTCTTACCACCGGCCGGTCCCCCCACGCCTTTGATAATGTTACGATAACACCGTGACACGCACGATTCTTGGACTTCTTTCGGCCGCATTTGTAAGCGGGGCGCTGGTTTCAGCCCAGGTCCCGGACTACACGCTCAGGGTGGATGTGCCGTTTGTTCCGGTGGACGTGACGGTGCAAGATGCGGCTGGAAAACGGATCAACGACCTTTCAGCAGATACATTTACGGTGTACGAAAACGGCATTCGGCAGGAGATCGTTTACTTCCTTCCGGTATCCACGCCGTACCACATCCTGCTCTTGTTCGACCGCAGCGGAAGCACGCAAGACAAATGGCTGCTCATGCAGAGGGCTGTTGCGGGATTCATCGCCAGTTTGCGACCGCAGGACCGAATCGGGATCGCGACCTTTGATGATACGGTCGATGTGCAACTGCCCTGGACCAGTGACCGCCGCAAGGCGCTGCTCGTTCTGCCGCAACTCATTCGTGTGGGCCGGATCGGCGGAACCGATTTCTACGGCTCCGTCGAACAGACACTTCGCCGCGAGTTCAAAAATACAAGTGGGCGGCGGGCGCTGGTCGTTTTGACGGACGGGCGGGACACCTCGCTGTATAGGGACCTGGTCAACCGGAACCGTCTCCTCGGACCGAGCGAAGATCGTCGTTATCAGAAGGTGCTGAAGGCAGCCAAGACGCAACGGATTCCGATCTACTTCGTGGCTTTCAATACCGACAAGAATTTCCAGCCCAATATCATTGGCGGAGACGAATACCGCAGCCTGCGTGTGATCTTTCCCAGCTCGAATGTGGCGGATCAGTATCTGGCGGGCGTACGTGCTCGTATGGAGGAAATGGCGGAAGCGTCCAGCGGACGGGTGCTTTATCCAGAGCGTCTGGAAGACATCGTTCCTTTGTACCAGCAAATCGGCAACGAACTTGGAACAGCGTATACGATCGGATACATCTCCTCGAATGCTGCGGCCGACGGCTCGTTCCGTCGGATCGAAGTGCGCGCGCGCGACGCGAGTTTGCGCGTCACGCAATCGCGCAGCGGATACTATGCGAAGTGATGGCGGCGTGGGGGGACCGGCCGGTGGTAAGAAGGCCGCGAGGAGGTGTACCGAACCCGGACGAAGCAAACCGAACAGCGGCCCGACGCTAACAGGGGAGCCGGGATGAATCCCGGCTCCCGCTCACAGTAAAGGCGAGTTCAACTGCGGGCCTAGTGGCCTGTAACCGCAAGAAATGGCACGAACGGCTTTTCTGTTGCGGCGTCTCTGACCGCCGACAGTCCTTGCTTTCGAGATCGCGGGGCGGTCATAGACCGCCCCTACAAATGCGGTATAGGCTAACTAGTTCGTCTGACGAGCGTTCGCCGCTTTCAAGACTCGAATCTCAACGCGGCGGTTTTGGGCTCGTCCATCCTTGGTCTTGTTGTCCGCGATGGGATTCTCTTTCCCAAGTCCCACAACTGAAACCCGGAACAGTGGAAGGTTTTTGCTGACCAGGTAGCGCTCCACGCTTTCGACGCGGCGCTGGCTCAGGCCGATATTGTATTGTTCGGATCCTGTGCCATCGGTATATCCCTGAAGCTCGATCATGTATCCGGAGCGTTGGCCCGACAGATCACTGGCGATTTTATCCAACGTGCTCTTTGCTTGATCGTCCAGTTTCGACTGGTTGACTGCAAAGAGGACTGTCTGTTTTTCGCCTTCCGTGTAAGTGTCTATATTGTTGATGCGGTTACCCGCCTGCTGAACGCCCTGATTGGCCGTGTCGGCTTTCCGATCCGCAGCCTGGGCAGCTTGCGTTGCTCCATCAGCGGTCTTTTGAGCTGCGACAGCCTTTGTATCGGCAGTGGCCGCAGCAGCCTGAGCAGTACTTATTCCCTGCGCAGCGCGCTTGTCAACAGCATCAATGCGCTCTGCATTTTCTTTCACCCCCGTTTGGGCTTCCTGAATTGCAGGTTCGAGAGCCTGCGTCTGAAGTCGTACATATTTACGGGTCGCGCACCCTGACAACACCAACATACCTGTCAGAATGACAAGGCCCACCTGTGAAAATCGTCGAATTGGACTAACCATGAAATTCCCCCCTTGTTAATTCCTGTGAGCGTAAAGGTCAACGTTCGCGACTACAAAATACTCGAATATATTCTAGTCAACTTTGCTGGCGCTGATGCAACACTTTCGTCCTTCGGTCGTGTTCGGTTGTCATGCCGGGAACGGCCGCTCGCCCAGTTTTGATGCCGAGAACGACTCAAGCAGAAGCATTCTTATTACCAACGCGCGTCGAACAAAAGGCAGGATCTTCCTATAGAAAGGATGGCAATCAGCTACCACCCGGTGGAAAGCAGGGAATCTTTGGATGGACAGAGCGCGGAGCAGAGGCCTAAATCACCTAACTCTGAACCGCGATTTAGGTGATTTAGACTCTGACTCCGATTCGCAGAAGAGTGCGTTAGCGGCCGCGATTGACAGCTTTCTTCAGTTCGGCGCCGGCAACGAACTTCGTCACTTTCTTGGCAGGAATCTTCAAAGGAGCGCCGGTCTGTGGATTGCGGCCGGTTCTCGCCTTGCGCGAACTTACGGAAAAGGTTCCGAAGCCGACCAGCGTCACTTTGCTTCCCTTCTTCAACGTCGACACAACGCTGTCGAGCGCAGAATTCAGAGCATTGCTCGCCTGGACCTTGGAAATCTTTGCGTCTTTCGCGATCTTGTCAGTTAACTCGCCCTTGTTCATGTGTGCTCCCTCCATCGGTATTTCCGATTCATCTGTCGGTTCTAGCTATGACGTTGCGGTTTATATCTCAGGGTATAGGCCGTGTCAAGCGACTGTTTCGAATTGCACAAAGCCGAAACGCACGACTGACGCGGCATTCAGACAATCCCGTAATCGAGAAAACTTGACAAATCATCTGCATGCTATAACAGGCGTGGGGGGACCGAAGCAAAAGCATGACGCATCGAGTCACGCTGATTCCGGGCGACGGCATTGGGCCGGAAGTTTCCGCTGCAGTGCTGCGCATCATCGACGCGGCAGGCGTCCACATCGAATGGGAACGGTTTGTTGTCGGAGGCCATGCCCAAGACTTGGGGGGCTCCTCGCTGCCCGACGACGTTATTGATTCGGTCCGTCGAAATCGCGTGGCGCTCAAGGGTCCCGTTGCGACGCCGATCGGAAGTGGGTTCGAGAGCGTCAACGTACGGTTGCGAAAAATTCTGGACCTGTATGCAAACCTTCGACCTGTGCGGAATCTTCCGGGTATTCCGTCGCGATTCGGTAATGTGGACCTCGTGATAGTGAGAGAGAACACGGAAGGCTTGTATTCAGGCCTGGAACACGAGGTTGTTCCCGGTGTGGTGGAGTCGCTGAAGATCATCACCGAAAAAGCCAGCACCCGAATTGCGGTGTTTGCGT
>QHXA01000363.1:3305-5076 GCA_003222755.1 Acidobacteriota bacterium | reverse complement strand
AAGCAAACATCATGAAGAAATCGGACGGACTATTTTTGCAGTGCTTCAGGAAAGTGGCGGTGAATTATCCGCACATCGAACACGATGAAAAAATCGTCGACAATCTTTGCATGCAGCTCGTGATGAATCCTCACCAATTCGATGTCCTCCTGATGGAGAACTTGTATGGAGATATCGTGTCAGACCTTGCAGCGGGTCTGGTCGGCGGCCTCGGCGTTGTTCCCAGCGCCAATTTAGGCGAGAAAGCAGCACTCTTCGAAGCGGTGCACGGCACCGCTCCGGATATCGCGGGAAAGAATCTCGCCAATCCAACGGCCCTTCTTATGTCGGCCATCATGATGCTGCGTCATATCGGAGAAAATACGGCCGGCGACCGCATGGAAACGGCATTGAACCAAGTGTTGGAAAAGCGCGAGACGGTCACGCGCGACCTGGGGGGACAAGCGACTACGCGCGAATTCACCGACGCGATCCTTGCGAAGCTGTAGTGGCGGTCTATGACCGCTGCCACAGTTACATAATGTGACGCCCGCCATCCACGTGGATGATGTCACCGGTGATGTAGTCGTTCTCGATTAAGAACACTACCGCATTCACGATATCGCGAGGACTGCCTGCGCGCTTGAGCAACGTCCGGTCAATCGCCGACCGCTTCTGCTCTTCCGTGTAATAATCCGGAAACAACACTGGCCCTGGCGCAATCGCGTTCACCTGGATGTTGGGCGCGTACGCTTTAGCCAGCCCGCGGTTGACAGCAATCAAAGCGGCCTTTGACACACTGTACGGAAGATAACCCGGCCAAATCACTTCGCCCGCGACATCCACAATATTGATGATTTTGCCGGCGTGACTCTTACGCATAAGGCGCGCGGCATGTTGCGAAACAAAAAAAGGCGCCTTCGCGTTCGTCTCCATTTGCAGGTCCCAATGTTCGCGCGTCGCGTCATCTGCCGTTGCCGGGGAAAATACGGAGGCGCTGTTGACGAGGATATCGAGGCGGCCGAATTTTTTTTCGATCTGATTAAACATTTTCTCGATCGCGCTTGCGTTCGTAAGCTCTGCCTGAAATGCCGCTCCCGTATCTCCGGCAACTTCCTGTGCCTCACGCGCGCTCGATCTGTAGTGAACCGCAAGCCGCGCGCCTCTGCGCGCAAGCTCGAGCGCGATATCTCGCCCGATACGTTTTGCAGATCCCGTGATTAATGCTACCTTCCCGTTTATGTCCATAAACAAGGTTGCCATTATAACTGGTGCGAGCAGAGGGATCGGCCGCGCCATCGCCAAAAGACTTTATGAAGACGGCACGAGCATCGCGTGGTGCGCGCGTTCGCCGATAAAGGACTTTCCACAAGAGCGATCGGTCGAAGTAGCGATGGACGTCCGCGATCAAAAGAGCGTGGATGCGGGCATTCGCCGTATTACGGATCGCTTTGGGAAAATTGACATCGTAGTTAACAACGCCGGTATTTCGGGTGTCACACCTGTCGACGCACGCGACGCCTCGCCTTGGCTGGACATCATCCAAACCAATATCATCGGAACGTACTACGTCACGAATGCCGCAACGCCGCACATGCGCAATGGCGGCAGGGTCATTATGATGTCCTCGGTCCTCGGCAAGTTTGGCGTTCCCGGTTATACAGCTTACTGTACGGCCAAGACCGGACTGATCGGCTTCACACGCGCGCTAGCGCTCGAGCTCGCGCCGCGCAAAATTACCGTGAATGCGCTTTGCCCCGGCTGGACGGATACGGAGATGGCTCGGGCCGGC
>QHXA01000363.1:574-3192 GCA_003222755.1 Acidobacteriota bacterium | reverse complement strand
TTTCTTTGTGCTCACACTGGAGACAAGATCACCGGTCAAGCGATTAGCATCTGCGGCGGATCGACTCATGCGTAAGGAATTCCGGATCTTTGCTTCTAAGACGCTGGTACATCCAGCTTGGCCAGCGCGTACCACTTGCTTCGGCGTGTGAGAAACGTCCATATGACGCGGACGGTCGTGGACAGCTGACGCCGCGGAGGCGGACCACCGCGAACGCCTCCCAATTTGGTCCCATCAGAACGGGTCAAGTAGCGGTTGGCCGCCTCTCGCCCAAAGAAAGTCAAGATCTCGCGAAGCTCAAGGCCACACTCTCGAAAGAACTCGCGTTCGCGAGTATCCGGCAGGCCAAATATCCATGGTTCGCCCCAGTGGGTCGTGTAGTTGTGCTGCGACAGTTCCGGAAAATTTTGAAGCAATTCGATCATGGCGCGACCCGCAAAATCCATTACCAACGAACTTCCAGGAGCGGAGTAACGGCTGATCGTTCGCAGCGTCTCGCGGACGGCATCTTCCGTGAGATACATGCTTACGCCTTCCCAAATAAAGAATGTCTTATCTGCGGGCTGATAACCGGCGTTTCCAAGCACCTCACGAAGTACATCCTTTTTGAAATCGATTTCTGCGAAATGCACATGTGCTGGCGTATGAATTGACGCGTCGGCAAGCCGACGTTTCTTCACCTCTTGTGTCGACCGGTAGTCGACTTCAAAGACCTTCTTGTTTCGTAGAAGATCTGCGAACCGGTACGCGCGAGTATCGAAGCCGGCGCCTAGAATGACTACTTGTGCTGCGCCATCGGCAACCGCGCGCTGCATGTGCTCGTCGATAAAACGAGTACGGATGAGCAGCAAATTCGACATCCCCGCCACCTCGCGTTTCCGCCGAGCTTTCTGGTAATCGTCGTGGAGCGCCTGCGCGATCGGGTGCTCGGTGATGAGTTGTAGCTCGGCGGGGCTGATGAGCCGCTCTGCCAATGTATCGGGATTGCGTACGGCCGGATCGGGCTCGCGTGCGCCGAATGCTCTCAGCGCGGCCACCACGATCGAAGTACGCGACGGCTGTCCTGGCCCAAACCCAATAGAAGCGCTATTCATTCGCACATTTTACGCTTATAGTTTGGCGTGATCTTTCTCACATGGGGGACCAATGCCATGATGACCAGCTTGGCTGCTGCCGTTTTTGCGATGTTTATGCAACAGGCGCCTTGCGATAGTTTAAAAACTCTGTCGTTTTCCAACACGAAAATCACCGCCGTGGACTTCGTCGCCGCGGGGCCATACCGAGCGCAGGGCCGCGGCGGACAACAAACAGCTGGACCTCAATTGCCGGCACATTGCCGCATTGCTGCGGTGTTAACGCCAACATCGGATTCGCATATTGAAATGGAACTGTGGCTCCCCGCCGAAAATTGGAACGGGAAATTCCTTGCGGTCGGCAATGGCGGCTGGGCAGGATCGATTGATACAACCGCTATGGCGGCGAGTCTGGCCAGAGGGTATGCAACGGCTTCCAACGATACAGGACATAAAGGCGGCAGTGGGTCTTTTGGTCTTGGCCATCCTGAAAAGGTCGTGGATTTCGGCTACCGCGCGATGCACGAAATGACTGTGCAATCAAAGGCGATCATCAACGCATTCTATAAACGTTCCCCTCAGCTTTCCTATTACAACGGATGCTCGACTGGCGGCCGTCAAGGATTGATGGAAGCCCAACGCTATCCGGAAGATTTCGACGCGATGATCATTGGAGCACCGGTCTACAACCACATCCGGCTGCACGCCGCGCAGATGGCGAAGCAAACAGAAATGCTGAAGGACGTATCGAAGATCTTGCCTCAAGACAAAATCAACCGCGTTAATAACGCTGCAGTCGCGGCGTGCGACGCGAAGGACGGGGTGAAAGATGGAATCATCAGCGATCCCGAATCCTGCAAGTTCGATCCGGCAACACTGATGTGCACCGAATTGAACAAGGAGAACTGTCTGACCGCCGCTCAGGTCGAGACGGCAAAGAAAGCCTATGGTCCTGTGAAGACGAAAAGCGGCGAACTCGTTTATCCCGGGTCGTCGCCCGGTTTTGAAACGGGCTGGCGCATGCCTCAGCCCGGCGGGGAACCGCCGGCCATCGCGCTGGACACGTTCCGGTATCTCGGGCGCCAAGATCCGAATTGGAATGGAATGAATTTCGATTTGGATAAGGACCTGGTACTTGCGGTCGAACACGCCGGATTCATTGATGCTATCGATCCGGATCTCTCGAAGTTCAAAGCACGCGGCGGAAAGCTGCTGATGTTTCACGGCTGGGCCGATCCAGGGCCGTCTCCGGCAAACACTATTAACTATTACTCGGCAGTACAAAAGAAGGTCGGTGCTCCATCGGATGACTGGATGCGACTTTTCCTGCTGCCCGGAGTCGGACACTGCGGCGGCGGTGTTGGCCCGGACCGCGCGGACTTCGTTACTCCGCTTGAACAATGGCGCGAATCCGGAACTGTTCCGAAACAGATTATTGCTTCACGTACCCGCGATGGTCAGGTGGATATGACCCGGCCGTTGTGTCCGTATCCGCAAGTACAGAAGTGGACGGGAAACGGGAGTACGGACGACGCGAAAAATTTC
>QHXA01000363.1:0-472 GCA_003222755.1 Acidobacteriota bacterium | reverse complement strand
GCGGCTCACCTTCCATTGACTCTGGGCGCCGTGAACTGAATCCGCGAGAAACCCGGGAAACCCGTGGGGTAGACCCCGTTCTGGCTTCACCAAAGACTGATGCAGTTACCGCTCCGATCTCATTGCCCGCACATTAACCACATTGTGAAATGTCCAAGGACTCCATATCCTCACCGGGGAGACCAATGTGCGCATCTTCGTAACAGGGGAAACTCTCGGACAGTGGCTCTTATTGGCTGTCTTAGCCATCATCCTATATTTCTGTTTTCGGATCATGCAGCCTTTCCTGATGCCGGTTTTTCTGGCGCTAATTCTTGCAACGTTGCTCTCGCCACTGTATGGAGTGCTGTTGGTAAGGCTCAATGCCCGGCGTAGTGTTGCAGCTCTTATCGTCTGTATCACGCTAACCGTTGCGATACTGCTGCCTGTGGTATTTCTTTCCATCTCCGTTGCCAACGAAGCAAACGATGCT
>QHXA01000362.1:2942-7148 GCA_003222755.1 Acidobacteriota bacterium | reverse complement strand
CACTCGCCGTCTTTCTTCAACCTGCAGACTGCGGCCTGCACGACCAACCCGCCAGCGGAGAGCGAACGAGCGACATCCGCCACGTAGATGAGGCGGCGCTTCCCTTCAGTCTGTCCGGAAATCGCGGCGGGAGCGGCCGCGCGAAGACTTGTAAGATGGACCTTCCAAGTATCCACTTTCGGCGCCTTTCCCGCTCGCGCCACCGACTGGTGGCCGTTGCCGCCGTACCGGCGGGATTTATTAAACTCATCGTCATCATCATCTTCATTAAATTCGTCGCCGAATTTCTGACCGTCCAGTTCATCACGTTCGAGTTCGGTTTCGATCAAGGGCTGGCTCATTTCCGCTAACTTCTTCAGGTGACCCTTGGAGTCAGCTGCCAGCACCGCAGCCCAGATGTGTTTACAGATGTTCAGGTCGTCGTAATGCGAACAGGTGCAGGAACCCACAAGAGTCTCTTCTTGCAGGTCGAGATAGAGCACAACCGAGTGCCGGCCGCCGCCATGGACGGTGGCTTCCACACGCTCCGCTGATCCCGACTTGATCTGTACAGCGCCGGAACGAAAGTAGTTGCGTCCCTTGTTCAACGATCCTGACGGAATAAACTGCTCGAGCTCATGAGTCCAAGACATCTGGGCCGTTATCATTCAACCTCCTTGAAACCGAGTTTTCCGGAAAATTGGTTGTATCCCTTCAGGTGGACACTGAAGGTCCGTCCGAGCCACGAACGTCAAAATTCGCCGCGGACGAGAATGGCCACAATAAGGCACAAGAAGCACAAAAGAAGTGTTAATCGCTTTTGTGCTTCTTGTGCCTTATTGTGGCCATTCCAAGTTGCGGGTTCGGCTGCTATGTTACTCAGATGCTCCCAATTCTCGTGATTCTTCTGCTGATCATCGTGAACGGGATTTTCGTGATGGCAGAAATGGCGGTGGTCTCTTCCCGCAAACCGCGACTACAGCAATTTGCGAACGAAGGAAGTCACGGCGCGCAAACGGCTCTGGATCTTGCAACCCACCCCGATCGATTTCTAGCAACGACGCAAATCGGCATTACGCTGATCGCGATTCTGTCCGGGGCTGTCGGTGAACGCACACTGACGGAACGGCTTTCCTCCAGGCTGCAGCAAGTGCCGCGGTTTACCGGCTACAGCGAAAGCATAGCCTTCGCTGTCGTCGTGGTCGTCATCACTTACGTATCGTTGGTTGTCGGCGAACTCGTGCCTAAGCGCCTGGCTTTGTACAATCCGGAACGCATCGCTTCTGCAATGGCGACGTTTATGAATTTTCTGTCCCGGATTGGTGCTCCGGCGGTTGAGCTCATCAGCGGCTCAACGCGTTTGGTTATGAGAGTGCTGCGCCTCCATGCACCCGAAGCGCCGCCGGTAACGGAAGAAGAAATCAAAGTGATGATGGAACAAGGTACCGAAGCCGGCGTGTTCGAGGAAGCCGAACACGACATTGTGAAGAGCATCTTTAAACTTGGCGATCGGGCTGTCAGCGCTCTGATGAAGTCACGGCGTGATGTTGTCTGGTTGGATGTTGAGGATCCGTTTGTTGAAAATCAAAAGAAACTGGCGTCTTCGCTCTATTCGCGTTTCCCTGTTGGGCAGGGCAGTCTCGACAATGTTCTGGGAATCGTCCAAACCAAGGATCTCCTGACGCGCTGTCTGGCCGGCTCAAAAGTAGACCTCCGAGAAAATCTGCGGCCTCCATTGTTTGTTCCCGAAGCATTGCCCGCTCTCCGGCTGCTCGAGATGTTCAAGAAATCCCGCACTCATATGGGCCTCGTAGTCGACGAGTACGGTGGAGTGGAAGGCCTGGTCACACTCAATGACATTTTGGAGGACCTTGTCGGTGACGTAGCATCTGTCGACATGCCACAGGAACGGCAAGTCGTTCAGCGGCCCGACGGCTCCTGGCTCATTGATGGCAAGCTACAAATTGATGATCTGAAAGAAGTGTTGAGAATCCCCAAACTTCCGGACGAAGAATCAGGCAGTTATCAGACGCTTGGCGGCCTGGTGATGCTGCAGGTCGGCCGGGTTCCCGTCACCGGTGATACGTTTGAAACAGAGGGATACAAGTTCGAAGTAGTCGATATGGATGGAAAACGAGTGGATAAGGTGATGGTGTCGAAGGTGGAAAGAGCGGATGAAGAAAGCCGTTCAGAAAAATGAAAAATGTCGGATGGTCGATAGATTCCGGGGGCCAACAATTGACAAATGTCCGGTCTTCGGGGGTGAGCTTGCCCAACGGCAAGTATAAAAACCGTCTCACTATGCCCGCAGGGCAGTCAGCATGTCATCGATGTAGTCGTCCGGATCGGCGATGACGAGCATGAGGGACCAGGGCCGGAGTTGCGACAGTGTCTTGGACACAGCCTCTTCGGATGCCGGATTGGCGCCGACGACCAGCCCGGTTGTCATCACACGCTTCGCGCTGCAGGTTTCACCGATGGTTGAGGCCGCATGGGCTTCTCCGCCGGGAGATGCAACCATGACGACGAGATCGGCAGTACCGGCCTCTTTGGTCAAGTCTTTTGGTTGGCCTGAAAAATCCCGCGCCGCACCCGGGAAAGCAGCCGCGCTCAGAAATGTCGCGCTCTGCCATCGCCGCGCCGCAACGCGGCGCACGACGACTTCGCTAGCGGCATCGAGAGCGATGACTTTGATTGCACGCGGAAGGGAATTCGGCTCCTGGAGTCGAAATCGAGCCTCCGCACGCGAACTCATCCGCGCTGATTCACTCTGCATAGCCTTCCTAGACCGAAACAGGCGCTACGGCAGGACGAGCGATAAAGGCGTCTTTCGCGGCTTCTTTGAACGGTTGATCCGGCGGCAGAATAATCGCCGCCGAGCGCACCTTCTGGTGCGCGGAATCGATTCCCGGAGGTGAAACACCTTTGTCCGCAAGAGCTTTCATCGCGATGAGCAGGCGGTATCGCGTCATGATGATTCCGTTGTCCGTCGATACGAGGTTTTCTTTGGTGCGATCGACGATCGGTCCCATGCTTTCCTGAAGTGAAGCGTCCTGCATCCCGAAGCCTAAAACTCCGCTGAACGTCTTTCCCGCCTTCTGCGCCGCCCGGTCGATCAGGTAATCGTTATCTTTGTTCGCGAGTGGGCGGTAAGTCTTTGGCTCCACCTGTACATGGACTCCCTTGCCCTCGCGTACCGCTGTTACCTCTTCTTCCGTTAATGGGCGGGTCGGATGATATTCATAACTCCATGTCCAACAGTTGTCGTCATCGATGGGAACCCAGAAATGACCATGCAGCGAATGGTCTCCGCGGGGAGGGATCATCGTGAAATTCGGAATGACCCACTGCGTGATCCGCCAATAATAATTCCCATTATCCGCATTGCGGCGCGCACCGATATACAACCCTCCGGGACTCTCGACCACTTCGAACACCGGCCGCAGATCGCTGAGGTTGTATTGATTACCTTGAGCGTTTCGGAACAGCGGATCCGTGGTCAGATCGCTGCGATGCAGGAACGAAACGTGGCTGGAATCGATGCCGCCCTCCAACGCCTGAAGCCAATTGCATTCCTGCAAACGCTTTGTCGAAATCGTATTTGTCCGAGCGACTGTAGCGAATTCCCATTCGGGCTGCGGCGGTTGTGTTTCGGGCGGAGCCATGTACGTCGATAAAATCCCACCCAGTTCGATGAGCGGGTAGTTCTTGAGTTTGATTCTCTTGGCAAACTCAGAGCCCTCAGGTTCCGACGGAACGTCAATGCACTGACCAGTCACATCGTACTTCCATCCATGGTAAGAGCACCGTAGTCCGCAATCTTCGTTCCGGGCGAACCAGAGGGATACGCCGCGGTGCGCACAGAATTCGTCAATGAGGCCGTAGCGGCCCTGGGAGTCCCGAAAAGCCAATAATCGCTCCGAGAGAAGTTTTACTCTCACCGGCGGGCAGTCGTTCTCGGGCAACTCCTCAGCCAATAGGGCTGGAATCCAGTATCTGCGAAACATCTGGCCCATCGGTGTACCCGGACCGGTCTGTGTTAACAGATCACTGTGTTCTTTCTTGAGCATGATTCGAAAACTCCTGCTCGCGATAGTAGAATCCCGCGATGACCGAACTCAAGCTGAAAACCGTTTTTCGCCCGGATGGGCATACTGCTGCACCGCTCCGGGATCACGTGGTGATCAGGAACAAGTAGACAGAGGCAGCCTACTTCTTGTGGCTCAT
>QHXA01000362.1:0-2913 GCA_003222755.1 Acidobacteriota bacterium | reverse complement strand
CGTTGTCGTTGATGAGCCCCGACGCGGCGGCTTCGATGCCCGCTTTCTCGATCGTCCACCCGTCCACGAGGACCCTCTTGATCATCAGCGCCATTCCTGCGCGGTGTCCGTTACCCGAGTGGATGAAAACCGGAAAGTTCGCCGGGTCGCTGGCTGCCTTCAGAAACGGCTCGATGGGTGCGGGGTCCAGCGTCATCGGGTTGATCGCAAAGACCAGATACTTCATCCTGGCGGCTTCTGTCGCTGAACGTTCGGCGCCACTCTCAGCGCCGCCCGCGAGATCGATTACGGTCTTGATACCGCGTTTCTTCAAAGCCGGCATCGCGATGTCGCGCGATGTAATCGAGCCGCCCGTCGACACTGTTTTGTCCACAAACCAGAAGTTGTTGATGCCGGGCACCGTCAAGCGTTTGCTGTTCTGTGCCGATGATAGCGCCGGCAAGCCTGCGAGCATCACCAGGACGCCGCTCCAGCGAAGTAGGTTTCGTTTCATGAGCATCATTGAGGTTATCATCATGCGCATGTCGAATAAACCCGGCGGTTCCGTCGCCGCTTCTCTCATCGCCGATCTCGCCGCCGCCAGCCGCATACTTGCGGCCCACGGGGTTGTCGATGGCTTTGGTCACGTTTCGATGCGCCATCCCGAGGTGCCCGCCCGTTATTTGATGGCGCGCTCGGTCGCGCCGGCGTTGGTTACGCCCGACGACATCATTGAATACGATCTGGACAGCAATCCGGTAAACGCGGATGGCCGAGCTAGTTTTCTCGAACGTTTCATCCACGGCGAAATTTACAAGGCGCGGCCAGACATTCAATCCATCACGCATAGCCATTCACCATCGGTGATCCCGTTCGGATTGGTCCACGTGCCTCTCCAGGCGATGTTCCACAATGCCGCCTTTATTGCGGCGGGCGTGCCGGTGTTCGATATACGCGAGAAGTTCGGCGCCACGGATATGCTTGTCGGCAACCGGGAAAAGGGTGTTGCGCTCGCTTCCGTCCTGGGCAGCAAGGACATCGTGCTCATGCGTGCGCACGGCAGCGCGGCGTGTGGACCCACGCTTCAGACCGCGGTATTCCGAGCCGTCTACACGGAAGTCAATGCAAGGATCCAGCACTGGACGATCGCTCTTGCGGCACAAGCGAGCGGTGCAGGCATAGCTGGGCTGGATGCCGAGGAAGGCCGGCTCGCAGATGTCATCAACCAGACCGCCGGGATGCGCGCCTGGGAATTGTGGCGCAGCCAGATCCGTGCCCAAGTCAACTGGTGAACGGAGGAAAGTGATGTCACTAACGGAAGTGAAGCAGCAACTGGTCGATTGTATCCGAATGCTCGAGCAGTCGGACATCATCGACTACAACGGACATTGCAGCGATCCTCATCAACATCGGCTCGTGCCAGCGTAGCCGGCTTACAGTGGACGATATTTGCACGATAGACATCGAAGCGAATCAGATTGAAGGACGCGACAAGGCACCGCTCGAGCGCCACCTTCATTGCGGCATCTACCGCGTGCGAGCCGAAGTGAAAGCCATCGTGCACGCTCACCCGAAATGGTCAACCTTCCTCACCATGACCGGCCAGAGGTATGAACCGGTCTACGCGCAGGGTTCGCTTGTACATCCCGTTCCGCTGCTCGACTCGCCGAACTCGATCAACAATCGATCGATGGCCGATCGGCTCGCAGCCACGCTCGGCAGCCGGCCGGCGGCGTTGATGAAATCGCATGGCGCTGTGACCGTCGGGAAGGACATCGTTGAAGCGTTCGTTCTTGCGAACTACATGGAGGAGAACGCTTACCGCCAATACATGGCGCTGCAAATCGGCAAGCCCTATGTGTTTACTGAGGAAGAGATCGCGCTATGCCGTGAGAAGCTGTGGAATGAGAACCTCTTTAAGCGGACCTGGGATCATTTCCGCGCGAAGCTGAAGTAATACTCTTCTCCATCATTGCTCTCAATTCAGCCGTCACCGTTATTTCGATACCGAACCAGGCCCGCCACGCCGGGCGGCCTTGATGCAACAGCATGCCGAGGCCGTTGATGGTCGTGTTTCCTCGCTCGCGCGCCGCTCGGAGAAACGGCGTTTCGAGCGGTATATAAATGATGTCCACTGCAAGGGCTCGAGCAGGCAGCTTGTCGAGTTTGATGTCGAGCGGACTATGACCCAGCATTCCCTGATTGGTCGTGTTGACGACCATCGCCGCACCGTCCAGAACTTCGTGGCGTTGTTCCCACGGGAGCGCCTTAATCGGCCCGGCGAAATCTTCCGCCATCTTTTTCGCGCGCTCGAATGTTCGGTTGACGAGCCGGATTTCTTTGGCGCCGGCCTCCGCGAGGCCGTAGCAAACGGCGCGCGAGCCGCCGCCTGCGCCGACCACGACAATGGGACCCGCATCAACGCGCCAGGCGGGTTGCTCATCTCTGATGTTCTGGATGAAACCGTAACAATCGTTGTTCGTGCCCGCGAGCGACCCATCCGGCCGGACCACCACACAACTGATCGCGCCGATGCTCTTCGCAACAGTGTTGACTTCATCGACCCACTTCATCGCCTCCTGCTTGTGCGGGATCGTCAGATTGCATCCCGCGAATCCAAGCGGGTGCAACGCGCCGAGTGCCGCGTTGAGACCCGCCGGCGGGATCGCGAGCGGCACATAAGTTCCGGCCAGCCTGTGCTGCTGGAACCAATAGTTGTGCATCAGCGGCGAGCGTGAATGCATGATGGGCCACCCCATGACACCCGCAAGCAGAAAACGGTCGGCATGTGACATGGTGCGCATTTTCTCATCGTTCAACGGTGGATGGGATTAGAATCCCCACTAAACTGCGAGGGCAAAATGAAAACACGGCTGATCATGAAAATTTGCTCGCTATCGCGCTTTCGATCGCGATCCTCTTCCTGATTTGTGC
>QHXA01000374.1:8240-8560 GCA_003222755.1 Acidobacteriota bacterium | reverse complement strand
CAGCCAGAAGACCGCGCGCGTCATGGGAATTCCGCTTCATCCTTTTCTTATGGGAGAGCCGTGGCGCACTCCCTACCTCAAAAAAGCGATCGCGCACTTCCAGCAGCACGAGCGGGTGTGGTTCGCAACCGGAAGCGAGATTGCCGACGCGTATCAGAAGATTGGAGAGGTTGGTAGTGGTTCGAAATGACCCGAAGATCACTCGAATTCTGATTGCAAAAGTTGGGCTCGACGGACACGATCGCGGCGTCAAAGTGGTTGCACGCTGCTTGCGTGATGCGGGAATGGAGGTCATCTATACGGGACTTCACCGCAGGCCC
>QHXA01000374.1:0-8211 GCA_003222755.1 Acidobacteriota bacterium | reverse complement strand
ATTGGCATCAGTTTACTTTCGGGTGCTCACATGACCCTCGTCGGTCGAATTCTCCAACAACTGCGCCGAGCGGGCGCCGACGACATTATCGTTGTGGTTGGTGGCCTGATTCCTGACGAAGACGTGCCGGCGCTCTTGAATATGGGTGTGGCTAAGGTATTTTCTCAGGACACTTCCGTGCATGTGCTCCCTGACGAATTGCGTAAACTTGCCCATGACCGCACTCTGACCTAACCGCGTGTTTCATGATTGACCTTCAGCGATTACGCACTGCACGTGGTGTCGACTTGACCGTGTGGCCTCCGCGGTACGACCGTAAGTTTCTTCCTTCTGCCGAAGAAGAGCATTGGTTGCCGGAGTTGGAGTGCGCGGATGAGGCAGACCGGGATGAGATCATCTTCGGGAAGCTGAAGAATCAGATCCGTCACGCTTGGGAACGAAGTACATTCTATCGACGGCGCTGGCAAGAGGCAGGTGTCTCGCCGGACACTCTACGGTCGTTGGATGATCTGGCGCGATTCCCGGTCATCCAGAAGTCGGAGATGCGTATTGCTCAGGAAGCTAATCCTCCTTTTGGGGACTTGCTGTGCATTGAGGTGGAAGAAATTTCGCGCATTCACGGCACCAGTGGGACTACAGGACGTCCCGTTGTGTTCGGTATCGGACGCGACGACTGGGACCGCATATCCAACGCACACGCGCGCATCATGTGGGCGGCGGGAATTCGACCCCAGGACCGGATCATCATTTGCTCGTTTTTCAGCCTCTACATCGGTTCGTGGGGAGCCCTTATTGGAGCGGAGCGCCTGGGCGCCGCCATGTTCCCATTCGGAGCGGGCGTTCCTGGGCAGACGGCCCGTGCTGTCGAATGGGCGCTCACAGTTCGACCCACGGCCTTCTACGGCACTCCTTCATATGCTCTCCGCTTTGCCGAAGCTGCGCGCGAGCAAGGAGTGAACCCTCTCGATATCGGTTTGCGCTGCTTATTTCTTTCGGGAGAACCCGGCGCAGGAATTCCGTCAACGAAACGTTTGATCGAAGAAACTTTCGGGGGGGCTTGCATTGATATGGGTAGCATGGCCGAGATGACGCCATGGATGACGAATGGCGAGTGCCGCCATCGTACCGGGATGCACCTCTGGCAGGATATCGTCTACGCCCAGGTCTGTGATCCAGATACGTACAAGCCGGTTCCTTTCGGTGCGGAAGGAACCCCAGTGTATACACACCTGGAACGGACTTCGCAGCCGATGATCAGGCTTGCCTCGAATGATCGCGCGCGATGGATCAATGTGCCATGCCCTTGTGGCCGTACGTACCCTCGGCTGCCAGATGGTATCTACGGACGCTATGACGATGTGTTTATCATCCGTGGCAAAAATATTTATCCCAGTGCGATAGAGGACACACTGCGCGGAATCGAGGGATTCGGCGGCGAGTTTCAGGTGATCATTTCCAGGCAAGACAGCATGGATGAACTCTTGATTCGAGCGGAGTACGTTCCGGCCGGAAGCAGTCATGATTCAATCGACGCGCTCAAGACCATCATGTGGGAAAAAATTCGAGCTCGACTCGGAGTACGGCCAATTTTGGAGTTGGTGCCTCAAGGGAGTCTACCGCGTACGGAGTTCAAGGCCCGTCGTGTCATCGACGACCGCGATGTTTATCGAACATCAATGGGCAAACTAAACAATCCGTGATTCCACATTCACCACCAAGAGGGTTCAGCATGTTTGACGCACGAGCGATTGAGCAAATTGCAGCGATGCGGCGCGATTGGGAAGAAAATGAGCTTGCGGCATTCAACAATCGCCAGCCGAACTCGATATCGGAATGCCGCACAGCTTCGGGACTTCCGCTCAAGCGTGTGTACACGCCCGAAGATGTCGCCGGCCTCCCATATGAAGAGCTAGGATTCCCGGGCCAATATCCGTTTGTCCGCGGACCATATCCCACGATGTATCGAGGCCGAACCTGGACGATGCGCCAGATTGCCGGGTATGGCATCGCTTCGGATACCAATCAAAGATTCCGTTATCTGCTTGCCCAAGGACAGACGGGACTATCAGTAGACTTCGACATGCCAACGCTCATGGGATACGACTCCGATGATCCGTTCTCGGAAGGCGAGGTTGGACGTGAGGGCGTAGCCATCGATACCCTCGATGATTTGGAAGCTCTCTTCGAGGGCATCGATCTGGAAAATATCTCGGTCTCGATGACGATCAATCCGACGGCCTGGATTCTGGTGGCAATGTATGCTGCTTTGGCGGAATCGCGCGGCAATGACTTGAAAAAAATATCGGGAACGGCCCAGACAGATATTTTGAAGGAATTTGTTGCGCAGAAGGAATGGATCTTTCCAATCCGTGCATCCATGCGAATTGTGCGCGACATTATCGTGTTCTGCTCAGAACACATGCCGCGCTATAACCCAATCAACATCAGCGGCTATCATATCTCTGAAGCGGGAGCGACGGCAGTGCAGGAGGCCGCTTTCGCAATCGCCAATGGCATTGCTTACGTCGAAGAAGTCCTTAGAGCCGGAATCCCTGTCGATTCCTTCGCGCCGCGGCTCGCCTTTTATTTCGTCTCGCAGTCGGATTTTTTTGAGGAAATCGCAAAATTCCGCAGCGTCCGTCGTATTTGGGCGAAGATCATGAAGGATCGATTCAAGGCACAAAACCCTGAATCGATGCGCCTGCGCTTCCACTGTCAGACTGCGGCATCGACACTCACCAGATCACAGCCCATGAATAATGTCATTCGCACAACATTACAGGTATTGTCGGCGGTTCTGGGTGGCGCCCAATCCCTTCACGCCAATGGACTCGACGAAGCTTATGCGATCCCCAGCGAACAGGCGATGAAACTTGCGCTTCGTACGCAGCAAATCTTGGCCGAGGAAACCGGCATTCCTCATGTTGCCGATCCCCTTGGAGGCTCGTATTACATCGAAGCACTAACGAAACATTTCGAGGATGCTGTCTGGGAAATCCTTGCGGACGTTGACCGCATGGGCGGCGCTATCAGTGCCATCGAGCGAGGTTACTTTCAACGCCAGATTGCTGAATCAGCATATAAAACCGCCCAACGCAAAGCTTCCGGTGAACATGTGGTGATTGGCTCCAATAAATTTGCCGATGATTCGGGCACAACTGCAATTGAGGTCCACCGTGTCGATCCAGAGGTGGAGGCACGCCAGATTGCGCGACTCAAGGCGACTCGAGAAAAGCGCGACAATGAACGAGTAAAACAACTATTGGACCGCCTGGAGCACGATGCCCAAGACGCATCAGTGAACCTCATGCCGATAACTGTCGAACTGGTGAAAGCGCGAGCTTCGATTGGTGAGATCGTTAGCCGGCTGCGCAACGTGTTCGGCGTCTATATCGAGGAAACGGTCTTCTGATACACAGCACGCAACAGCAAATCCGTAGCTAATTTGAACGCGGGCTTCAAGGTTTGTCGCGGAACGGCACCCCGAAGGGGTGCACGAAATTAGCCAGGGGTTGAAGCCGCGCAGGCGAAACCCCTGGCTAAACGAGCAGAGTCCTGGCACCCCGGCTGGGGTGCCAGGAGATTGTGAGACGAATTCACCGGTGGTTTACACTCGCTTCGCTCGCTAACCACCGGCTAATTTTCTCGCACCCCTTCGGGGTGCCGCGAGAAGCCACAATTCCCGGGTTTGGATGTGAATGGGTTGTGGGGAGTATAATCCCCCAAAATTCCGACGAACGCGGGAGGGTGCAATGCTTTCAGAAAGCAGATCGCTGACGCATGCTTTGGTGGGCGTTTTTTTCTGCATTTGTTTTGCAGCGGGGACAATTCGCGCGCAGGTGACCGCGTCTGTTTCCGGCAGAGTCGAGGACTCCACAGGGGCTGCCGTTCCCGGCGCCAACATAACCGTTACGAGTCTCGAAACGCGAGCGGCGCGCACGTTGCGTGCCGACGAAGCGGGGACTTACCGGGTGTTGTCGCTGCCTGTGGGAAGATATGAGGTCAAAGCCGAGGCGGCCGGCTTCAAAACGGCCCTCCAGACCGGGGTCAGCCTGGATGTTGGCGAAGCGGCGGTGGTGAACCTGAAGCTCGAAGTCGGAGCAATTCAGGATGAGGTGACGGTAACTGGAGAAGCGCCGCTGGTCAATACGACGACGTCGTCGGTTTCGGGACTGGTTGGGGAAAGAGAAGTCAAAGACCTGCCGCTGAACGGCCGCAGTTTTGACAATTTGATTACTCTCAATCCTGGGGCGGTCCTTTACAACTTCAAGGCCGGGGCGTCGGTGGGGCGAAGGCGCCTACTTCACTGTGGCCGGGCGGCGGCCGTCCGACAATCTTTTCCTCCTGAATGGCATTGAATACACAGGCAGCAGCAATATCGGTATCACGCCGGGAGGAGTCAGCGGCCAACTGCTGGGCATCGACGCCGTCCGGGAGTTCAATGTGCTCGGCGATACCTATTCGGCCGAATACGGCAAGCGAGCCGGCGGGCAAGTCAGCGTGGTTACGCAGTCAGGTACCAATCAACTGCATGGCGCAGGATTTGAGTTCTTACGGAACAGCGCCCTGGATGCGCGAAACTTCTTTGACCAAAAGGCCGCGAATCCCTCCCTTTAGGCGAAATCAGTTTGGCGGCTCACTGGGTGGGCCCATTAAAAAAGACAAGATGTTCCTCTTCGGCAACTACGAAGGCTTCCGGCACTCGCTGGGACTCAGCAACGTCGCCTTCGTTCCCGACAGTGATGCGCGCCAGGGCTTGCTGCCCTGCAACGTGATCTATACGTCTGCCGCTGACCGAGCCGCGAATTGCCCCAACCTCAATGCGCCGGTTCAGGTTCCCAGGCTGGACAGGCGCATGCTCCCTTTCATGAGACTTTGGCCGGAGGCCAACGGTCCCGAGCAGGTCGCGAACGGCTTGGCCACCGGAATCGCTAAGAACTTCAACCATCCCGTGCAGACGATTCGAGAAGACTTCGGTACGACGCGATTCGATCTGAACAGTGGCGATAAAGACACGTTCACCACAGCGTATACCCTAGACGACGGGCACAACGTTTCGCCTCTCACAAACCCATTCTTCGCAACCATCGCGGATCTTCGCAGTCAGGTCATTAGCGCGCAGGAAACCCATATCTTTTCGCCACAATTCCTCAACACTGTCCGGGCGGGAGTCTCGCGCGCGTCGTTCAATTTCGATTCACCTGAGCTGGATACAACCATTCCGGCGGACATTACCTTATTTAAAGGCAGACCGCCGGGATGCCTCGTGATCGGGGGCGCATCCTGTGCCGCGGTGAATACAATCACTCCGGGCGGCGGCGGCATTTCTGGAAGACTTTACAACACGAGAAATCTCTTCACCGTCTCGGATGACGTGCAGCTCGTCCGGGGCAAGCACCAACTTAGTTTCGGCGCCTGGATTCAACGAATCCAGGTGAACGCGAACTCCGCGGCCCGAAATTACGGAGAAGCAGACTTTGCGAGCCTCATGACATTCCTGCAGGGCACCACGACCAATTGGGTGGGTACTCCCAATCGTACGTTCATGTACTGGAGGTCCACAGAAGGCGCCCTGTACGTTCAGGACGTGATTCAATTACGTCCGAATCTCACCTTACGAGCCGGCCTTCGGGACGAGTTCACGAACGGTTGGAACGAGAAATATGGAAGGGCTGCTCAGTATGTCCTGGACGCGAATGGCGTTCCCACCAGCGACCCTGTGACGAGCTCCACTCATATCGGGAAATCGACGTTTCTGGACAACAATGCCACCAGGCTGTTGAGTCCTCGAGTGAGCTTTGCATGGGACGTGTTCGGCAATGGAAAAACGTCGATGCGGTCCGGATTTGGGATGTACTACTCGCTGCTGGATAATCTCAGCTTCCAAATGAACTTTACGGCTCCCTATAACGTTCTATTTGCGTTCAACAACCTCTCTCTATTCGATTCGCCGCTTCCGCCGCCGGTCGTTCCCGGTTCGCCTCTGCCGCCGTTCTGCGCACCGGGGGTACCGAATCCTTGCACTCTCGTGCAGGCGCAGGGAGTTCAACTCGACGCGAAAACTCCGACGGTCGTGTCGTGGAACTACTCGATCGAGCAGCAACTGGTGCGCAACATGTCTATCCGTGTCGCCTATGTTGGGTCTCACGGTTACCACAACATCATCGACATTGACGCGAACACTATTCCGCAGCAGATTTGCTCCAACCCGGCCGGCTGCGCGAGCGGTGGTATTCGCGCCCCAGCTGCACCCAATCCTCCTGTCCTGGTGCCGCAGGGAACGCCGTATTTTCCGGCGGGGACACGGCCAAATAGGTATTTAGCGAATGCCTATTTCTGGTACACGGAGGGCATCGGCAGTTATAACGCGCTGCAAGCCGATCTGACAAAACGTCTCAGCAGCGGGCTGCTCTTCCGGGCCAATTACACCTTTGCGAAAAACCTGGACAACGGCACCGCTACTGCAAGCAGCCAGTCTCAGAACAACAACCAGTCGGTGCTGGATCCGCGCCATCCCATGATCGACTATGGCCGGTCCGCTCTGGACTTTCGGCATCAGGGAAGCGGCAGCTTCAGTTACGAGCTGCCTTTTGGGAAAGGTAAGCTCTTTGGCAACGGGTTGAACGGCGTCGCAGACAAGCTGGTTGGCGGCTGGCAGTTGAATGGCATCGTAACGCTCTTGAGCGGATTCCCGGTGACTCCGCTGGTCGGGACGAACCGATCCGGGAATGGCAACACATTCAATCCGGACCGGCCCAACTATAACCCAAACTTTCAAGGACCCGTCAAAATCGGCCGAGTGGACAAGTGGTTCGATCCCAATGCCTTCAGCCTTCCCACGTTAGGGACCTGGGGAAACGTGGGCCGCGGGGTGCTGGATGGTCCGGGCTTGGCGGAGATCGATTTCTCGGTCTTCAAGACGATCCCAATCACGGAAAAGACGCGTCTGCTCTTCCGGGCTGAAGCCTTTAACATCGCAAACAGGGCAAACTTCGGTATTCCGAACTTCCTTATCTTTTCTGGCGATAGCATCAGTCCCTCGGCGGGCCAAATTACCAGCACAGTCACGAGCTCTCGCCAGATTCAATTTGGGCTGAAACTGATGTTCTGATTTTAGAAGTGCACAGGAGGCTCTGGATGAAAGTCAAACTCTTTTGCGCGGCCGCAGTGACAACCTTCGCCTTCCTGTTGTCCACTCCTCTGGCAGCGCAGTGGTTCGATTTCAAGACGCCAGGAATTCCGCGGACTCCGGACGGCAAGCCGGATCTGTCGGCGCCCGTGCCGCGCACTGCAGATGGCAAGCCCGACCTCTCGGGCATCTGGCGCGCGCCGCGGAACAGCCCATATGCGCGGAATATTGCCGTGGATCTCAAGCCCGGCGAGATTCTGCCATGGGCGCAGGCGCTGTACCAGCAACACGTCCTCGATCTGGGAGCGGATAGCCCGCGCGCGCACTGCCTGCCCGACCCTCCGCCGTACTACCACCTGGCGGGCATGTCCCGGCTCGTCCAGACGCCTACGTTGACGGTTATTATCAATGAGGGTGTTTCCAACAGTGATGTCACGCGAACCATTTTCACCGATGGCCGCGGGCTTCCTGAGGAGATGAATCCCACCTGGTTGGGTTATTCGGTTGGGCACTGGGAAGCGGACACGCTGGTGGTTACAACCGCTGGATTCAATGACAGAACCTGGCTGGATTTTTTCGGGCACCCTCACTCGGATGCCCTTCGCACTACCGAACGTTTCCGCCGCCGCGACTTCGGACATATGGACTTCGAAATGACCCTTGAAGATCCGAAGGCATTTACCAGGCCGATTACCTTCAAGGCGGACAAGACATTGGTGGTGGACACCGAGCTTCTCGAGACGATCTGTGAATACGAGCAGCATGCCCAGCATCTGGTGGGCGGGAACCGGTTCCGCATCGCTCCGGAGACTCTCGCCAAGTACGCGGGGACTTACGAGTTTGCGCCGGGACGTGAGGCCGGGGTCACCGTGGATGGCGAATTGTTGGTCCTGCATCTCAGCGCGAGTGGAGAGATCTTACCTCTCGCGGCCCAGTCAGAAACTTCCTTCATGGCAGCATTGTTTGGGGAGCAGGTTGAATTCATCAAGGACTCCAGCGGCGCTGTCACCGGGTTTATCCTGCGCACCGGAACGGGTTCAGGTCTCGGCGATCGACAACTCACCGAGCAAAAGGCAGTCCGT
>QHXA01000373.1 GCA_003222755.1 Acidobacteriota bacterium | reverse complement strand
TTTGCTTGAATCCGTCGCACCGCAAGAAATCGACTGGATGAAGGAGAACGCCCAGGCATCAGATTGGCTTCAGAAAGGCCGCTATGCCGAAGCCGTTAAATCGTTTTCGCGAGCGGTGCAGCTTGCAGAAAAGTTTGGTGCCGACGACGACCGTCTTGGCCAGAGCCTCAACGGACTTGCTGAAGCCTACCGCCTGCAGGACGATTACGCCCGCGCCGGACCCGTCTATCGACGCATTCTTTCCATTCGCTGGAGCGCAGCTTCCAACAAGGGCGCTTTGGCTGTCGCCGATCTGGTGGACCGGTTTGCCGGCGTACTTACCCTGGCCTATTTTAGAGGATCGGAGTTTGGGGAGGCGTTCAAGAAGTATGAGGAAGCGCTGAACAAAACGCCCGCCGGCGAAGCTCTGTATCTTGCGATGAGCGCGATGCTGGTGAAAGCAGAGCTCACGACGGAAGCGGCAGAGGTCATGCAGCGGGCAATCCGCGCATTTCCATCTTCGCGACGTCTTCGATACAAAGAAGCGGAAATGCATCGCGATTCCGGAAGGATGCGAAAGGCTCTCGAGACTTTTCAGCAAGCCAGTCAAATGAAAGCGCCGCCGGGCATGACGCCGGAGCGCGACCGGCTGCAGCTCAGTTTCATCTATCAAAGGATCGGAGGAATCAATACCGACCTCGCAGACTTCGACGCCGCCGGCGCCGCTTACAAAAAAGCGCTCGAAATCTCGCCGGAAAATGCCGACGCACGCATTGCTCTGGGAGATTTGTATTCGCACCGGGGGCAGTATTCGGAAGCGCTGGCCGAGTACGCGAATGTGTTGAGGGCCCATCCCGACAATGCGCTCCCGCACTACCGCATCGCCGATGCCAACTTGCAGATGGGAAATTTTTCTGAAGCCGCCGCTGCCGCTGCGAAGGCTTTGAAGATCGATCCGCAACTGCGAAAGGCTCGTTATGTGAACGGCATCGCAATGGTTCGGATGGGACTCACCGAAGCAGGAGAGAAAGAACTGGAGCAGTACCGCAAACAGGAAGCCGACGCTCAGGAAGAAATCAACAATCGGCGGGATGTCGTCGTCTCGAACCGCACCGCATCGGCGCTCGTGCTCAACGGCCAGGGAGAGGAGGCGCTCGGTTTATTTCGCAAAGCCATCGAAGAGCATCCTCGTGCCGCGACGCTCCACTTCAACTCTGCAGTGGCTTTGCAGAGCTCTCAGCGACGACTTTCTTGTTTACAGATCGCTGGCGCGCGCATACGAAAACCTCAAGGATGAAAACGCCCGCAAAAAATACGATGCTCTTTACATTCGAAAAATCGACGCGGCGCTCGAAGAGGAATTGCAGTGACGGATTGGGCAAGAGCGGCGATCGCACTGCTGATCGTCGTGCTTCTCGCCGCAAAGCTCGGCGGGCTCGTTGATGCAGCTCAGCAGGACATGCCGGTGCGGTTCGTCAACATCGCCGCCGATGCGAAGATTGCTTTTAAACACGAGAATGGCGCCAGTCCACAGAAGTACATGCCGGAGACGATGGCCGGCGGCAGCATGATCCTTGATTACAACAACGATGGGTGGCCCGATATCTTCTTCGTCAACGGCGGCTCATTCACCGATAAGCAGAAAGCGGCCGCGGCGCGGCACCGGCTTTATCGCAACAACAAAGACGGAACGTTTACGGACGTGACTTCCAGCACGGGTATCGGAGTCTCCGGTTTTGGAATGGGGGCATGTTCAGCCGATTACGATAATGACGGCTGGCCCGACCTGTACATCACGGGTGTGGGAGCCAACAAGCTGTATCACAACAATGGCAACGGCACATTTGCCGACGTGACCGACAAAGCGGGTGTGGGCTCTAAGGTCTGGAGCGCAAGTTGCGCCTTCGGCGATATCGATAATGACGGCCATGTCGACCTGTACGTGACGAACTATGTCGACTTCAGTATCAACAACAACAAATACTGCGTCTACACCGGAGATACCCGTGTCTATTGCCATCCAAATGTGTACAACCGTGTGCCGGACGTTCTCTATCGCAACAACGGCGACGGCACGTTCAGCGATGTTACCCGTGCAGCGGGAGTTTATCGTCCCGACGGCAAAGGCCTGGGCGTGGTCTTTGGAGACTACGACGGCGACGGCTGGCTCGACATCTACGTGGCGAACGATTCAACGCCAAACTTTCTTTTTCACAACAAGGGAAAAGGTGTATTCGAAGAGGTTGGATTGCTGGCGGGCGTCGCCGTCGGCATTGACGGACAGCCACTGGCGGGGATGGGAACGGACATGGGCGATATCGACGGAGATGGACTACTCGATATCTTCGTTACAAATCTCGACCGGCAGACTCACAATCTGTATCGCAATCTCGGAAAGGGACTGTTCGCCGATGTCACCTTCGAAAGCGGCGTCGGTGAAGCCACGCTGCCCTTCGTCGGATTTGGCGCATTGTTTTTCGATTACGACAACGACACCGACCTCGATCTCGCAATCGTGAATGGCGACGTGATCGACAACGTGAGTCTCTTTCGAGACAGCACGAGTTACGAGCAGCGCAACCTGCTGCTCCAGAACGATGGAACGGGAAAATTTAAGGACGTTGGACCAGCGTCAGGTCCAGGATTCGCGCTGAAAAAGCCAAGCCGCTCCCTGTCGGCTGGGGATATCGACAATGATGGCGATCTCGATCTGCTCATCGGTAACGTTGGCCAGACGCCGGACCTGCTTCGTAATGACGGCGGAAACAAAAATAATGCGCTGCTGATTCGAACCGTTGGGTCGAAAAGCAATCGCGACGGCATCGGCGCCCGGCTGAAGCTGACCGTCGGCGGGAAAATTCTTGGTCGGGAAGTGAAGGCCGGTTCCAGCTATCTGTCCCAAAGCGACCTCCGCGTTCACTTCGGAATGGGAAAGACTCCACGCGCTGAGCGGCTCGAAGTTCGTTGGCCCAGCGGCAGAGTCGATACGTTCGAAGACCTGGAAGCGAATGAGGTTTTAACGATTACTGAGGGCCAGGGTGTAACGAGCCGCGCGGCGTTGCGCCGTTAAAGTTTGGGGATTTTTCGCACGCCGGAGGCGTGCCGGAAATTAGCCGGGGGTTAAGCGAGCATAGCGAGCGCAACCCCCGGTGGTGCGAAGGCAAGGATTTGCGCACCCCACCGGGGTGCTAGGAAAAACTCGCACCCTTTCAGGGTGCGCATTTTCGGCGAGTTCGCTATTCCGGGGGTACGCGCACAAAAAACGTGCGCGAACCCCCGGCTAATCTGCTGGCACGCCTCCGGCGTGCGCCGCGAGGACCAAATTGATCGCTTGGATGTGTTTCCCACTCATTGCTTTGCTTGCCGGCCAAATGTCGTCGCGCGATCCGTCCCTCTCATCGGCTTTGGCGGAGATGAATAAGGGCCGCATCCTCCAAAGCATCGCGCAATTTAAGCAGATCATCCGTTCCGAGCCGGCGAACGGGCCTGCCTATTTCTACCTGTCGACGCTATACACCGAAATGAAGGAGCTCGACGTAGCGGAGCGGTATCTGCGCCGCGCGATGGAAGCGAATCCGAATCAAGGCGCGCATTACTATCAACTGGGTTTGATCCGGTACCGGCAGAAGCAATGGCGTGCGGCCTTAGGTTTTTTCAAACAAGCGCTGGAACTCGGCGTCGGAAACAATGAGGCCGTGGTCTGGCGCAGCATCGGTGACGTGCAGGCCGAGTTATTCGATCGTGACGCAGCACTTGAAGCCTACGACACGTCGCTGCGCCTCCGGCCGCAAGAAGCCACGACACGGCTGGCGCTGGGCCATTTTCACCTGGAACGGAGCGAACCGGAGATCGCGATTCAGCACCTGCGCGCAGCGCTCGAGATCGATCCGTCACTGCGCTCCGCATACCCGGTACTCGGCCGCGCCTATCGGCAGACGGGCGATCTGTCTGCAGCTGTCGAGATTCTGAAAAAAGCGGTGGATGCCGATCCGGCGGATCAGGAGTCGCGTTACGCGCTCGGTCAGGCTTTGCTGGCAATGCGTCGCATCGATGAAGGCCGCGCGGAATTGGAAACGTACCAAAGAATCCGTCAGCAGGTCACGAACGCGAACGAGAATTACAAAACCGGCTTGACCCGCCTCGAGAGGGGCCAATTGTCCGAAGCGGAAAAATTTCTGCGAGAGGCCGTACACCTGGCCCCGACATATGGGCCTGCCCTTCATGCACTCGGGACACTGCTGTTGGATCGCGGATCGTCCGAAAAAGCCGCCGAGGTTTTGAGGCGTGCCGTCGATGCCAATCCGCTCAACGCAGCAAGCTGGTTCAGTCTGGGCACCGCTTATTTCAAAAGTGGGAAACATACTGAGGCTCTCGACGCGGCACAGTGGGCCATTGTGCTCAAGGACGATGACCCGCAGTATCAGCGCCTGCTCGATGAAGTACGCGCAAGAATCCGGAGATGAAATTGTGAAATGGAGATGCGGGATCGCTTTGCTCGTTCTAGCTGCCTCCGGACTGCTTTCGGGAGCGGATTCATTTCCTTCATTTGTCGATGTGGCCGAGAAGGTCGGCATCGTGGTAATGAACATCTGCGGCGGGCCATCGAAAGACTATATCGTCGAGGCGAATGGCAACGGCGGCGCTTTTCTCGATTACGACAACGATGGCGATATGGACATCCTCATCGTGAACGGCTCGACGTTGGAGAATTACAAGAAGGGCGGCGATCCGATGGTCACGCTCTACAAGAACAACGTGGAACATTTGTGGACGTGACGCGCGAAGCGGGCCTCCTAAAGCGGGGCTGGGGCATGGGTGTTTGTGCGGGGGACTACGACAACAACGGCTATACCGACTTTTATGTCACCGCCTACGGGCCGAACGTACTCTTTCATAACAACGGGAATGGCTCGTTTACCGAAGTAACGGCGGCCGCCGGCGTCGGCGATACTCACTGGAGCACGAACTGCGCCTTCGGCGACTACGATCGCGATGGCCGTCTCGACCTCTACGTCGCGAACTACATGGCCTTCGACGAAAAGAGCACGCCCCGCCGCGGCAAAGACTCGAAGTGCAGATTCCTGGGCGTCGACGTGTTTTGCGGACCGCAGGGATTGCAGGGAGAGCCGGACGTTTTGTTTCACAACAATGGCAACGGGACATTTACCGATGCGACCAGGGCAGCAGGCATAAAGGATCCGAACTATTACGGTTTTGGGGTCATCTTCAGCGACTTCGACAATGATGGATGGCCGGATATTTACGTCGCCAATGACGGCAATCCGAATTTTCTTTTTCCCAACAACGGCAACGGAACCTTTACAGAAGTCGGCGTGCTGTCAGGGACGGCATTGAACGAGGCAGGACGCGCGCAGTCGGGCATGGGTGTCGCCGTCGGTGATTACGATGCCAATGGTTTGTTCGATATCTTTGTTACGAACTTTGCAGGCGACACGAACACTCTTTATCAGAATATGGGGAAACTGCTGTTTGCGGATACCACGTCAATCGCGGGTCTCGGCGAGATTTCGTTGCAGTATCTCGGTTGGGGCGCCGGGTTCGAGGACTTCGATAATGACGGCTTGCCGGATATCTTTGTCGCCAACGGCCACGTTTATCCGCAGGTGGATACGCTCGACGCGGGTCAGCATTACGCGCAGCGCAAAGAAATCTATCGCAACTTGGACGGTGGCAAGTTCAGAGAACTGGCGCGTGATCTCGGCGGCGACGTCTTGATTCCAAAGTCATCGCGAGGTGCTGCCTTCGGTGACTTATCAATATGAACGATCGCCCCAGTCTCTATCGCAATGAGGGTGGGAACCGGAAGCATTGGATTACGCTCCGTCTCGAAGGCTCACGCAGCAACCGCGATGCTATTGGCGCACGCGTGGAAATTTCCGCCGGCGGCAAGACGCAGATCCATGAGGTCCGGAGCGGCGGCAGCTATCTTTCCCACAACGACATGAGGCTTCATTTCGGTCTCGGCAACGCCTCCCGCGTCGACCGAGTGCAAATTCGATGGCCGAGTGGGAAGGTCGAGGAACTGCCCCCCATGGACGCGGATCGGTTCGTCATGATCAAAGAGAGGTGATTAAGCATGGACGGCAAGAGCCGGCTGCCGTGATGCAGACCAACGTAAGACGCAAAGAAAGGCCCGCAACAATCACCTTACCTTCAGACTTTCTTTGTGCCGTCGTCGTGCTGACCGTCAGAAGTCCAGGCGAACCTTGAGTTCGAACTGCCGTGCATCCTGAAAATCGGGTGAATTCGGAATAGCAGCGCCTTTCGTGGGTATATAGCCGAACGGATCGGTGCTATTGATGTTTAGAATACTGCCGCCCACGAGTGGAGCTGAACCGAATCCGACGCCGTAGACGCCCGGCTGTGGATGATTAAAGACATTCCTGGCGTCCAAACGGATCGTCCCACGCAGGTTTTCCCGGACCCGAAAACTCTTGGCGAGGGCCATGTCGGCCCGCCAGGTCCCAGCGTACTCCAACGTGTTCAGGCCGAGATTGCCGCGAGTTCCCGGAAGGGCATTCTGAAGGATGACCTGGCCGCTCTTGGCATCTGCTACGGCTTGTAGCGTGCACAAGCTTCGGATATTGGCAGCAACTGCGGGGCATTGGGGATCGGTAACTGTCTGGAGAGCACCCGGCTCGAAGTAGCTGCCGTAAACCTGGCCGGTCGCGCTCGGGAAGTAACCCCACCGGACTCCTTTCGATCCGTTGAAATCGAATGGCTGCACTTGGTCTGGAGTTCCACGGCCGTAGAGCATGCTTTGTGCCGTGATCGTGGCAGGAGCGCCCGAGGACAGGTTCAGTATCCAGCTGGCTTGCCAATTCTCGATCACGCGTGCCAGCCACCCGGAACTCCTACCGGCGATAAGCTGACTCGGTCCGATCGGCAAATTGAATGTGCCGTATGAATTGATCACGTGCGCGCGGTTGGTGCTCAGAAGCGTGTAGTCCGCCGCCTGGTTTCTAGGATCCGTAAAAGCGGCGCTGCCCACACCGAGATCTTTGCTCCAGGTATAGGATCCCTCGAGGCTCAGCCCATAAGTGGGCCGCAGTGTGGTCTGCACCTGCAGCGAATGGTAGTTCGAGTGAGCTCCGTTCCCACGAAGGCTCGCTCCGCTGAACTGCGGATTGGTCCTGATAAAGTTTTCGGCAAACCCGTTGCGCCGCAGCACCTCGCCCAGGACGGAGCTCGGAATAAACGGCAGGCTTTGATTGCCTTGGAAAGCGGTGTTGTAGTTGAGCGTGTACAGAGAGTTGGCCAAGGCCTCGTAGTTTCCATTGGCGAGGTTGTTCCGCAGGCTTTGCTGAGCGGCGGCGCGCAAGTGCATTGCTCCGGTCTGGAGCACTCCGTTGAGAGTCGTCCCCACTGGTCCAAAACCAGCTCCAGCGATGTTGATGCCGTTGAACATCCGATCCAACAGCGCCGATTCCCCGCCGACCCGGGCCGCATCGAATGCTCCCTTCAAACCATTGGTCAGGAAGTTCGACACATTGAGGTTGACCGTGTTGTAGTTCTTCCGCGTCAGCGTGCCGATGTAGCGGGCGTCGACTGTTAGATTCGAGGAAAGATTTCGCGTGACCTGCAGTGTCAGATTCTGAATGTAGGGGTTGACATAGTGTTGATCATAAGCGGTGATGCTTTGCGTACGGTCCGTGACAAGTAACTGCTCGAATGGCCGAGTCGGAGGGTTGACCGGGAATGTGTTGCTGGTGATCTTGGTGAGATCCAGGTACGGATTGTTCGTGTCCCCGACATAGCTGGCAAAAAATATGTTGCCCGGCGGATTGCCGATAATGCCCTCGACGGTGGTAAGGTCGTCGCCTCCGACGTATTGAAGCTGATACCCGCCGCGGACCGTGGTCCGGTTATCCAGGTTCAGAGCGAAGCCGATGGCCGGGCCAAAGTTGTTCAGGTCCCGTGGATAGACTTTCAAGCCGGGATTTGGACTGTTCGGCCCGACAAAGAGCAACTCGCTCGGGGGCGCCGGCGTGCGTGCGTCCGTCCGCATCCAATCCGCGAAGCTGCGTCCGGAGATTCCGAAGAGGGCATCGCCGTTGTCCCGCAACGTGGCCGTCAACCCGTTCTTTTCCCATGGCGGACCATAGTAGTCCCACCGCACACCCAGGTTGAGCGTGAGACGGTTGCCGAATTTCCAATCATCTTTGAAGAAGGCGCTCCATTCATTCTGATGAATATCGCGAATCTTCAATGGGTCCTTGAAGGGATCGTTCCACGCTTTCTGCGCCTGGTCCGGACTGTTGATGAAACGGTACTGGCCCACACGACCGATGGATCCGGAAAGGAAAACCAGCAGGTTTTCCATCCTGTCCTGGTTTCCCGTCGTGGCGTTGCCAGCCAGCCCCGGGATGTTCGTGCCGTTGATTCCTGAAACGGGGGTGAGTTGTGTCTCCCCACCGTGAACAGTCGGGATGCTGTCCACATTATTAGGCGTCCCGCCTGTGCCCCAATTGCCGGACCAGAGAGTTTTCGAGCTCGTGGTCCGGAACTCCGCGCCGGTCTTGAATGCATGTTTGCCTTTGGTCCAACTGATCGTGTCGGCATAGCTCGCGCGCGGGCTCTGATCACGTTGCATAACGCCTGGCGCGAAGGAACCGCTAGCGATGAGCTGTGAAAACTGGAAGTTCACCGCAGAGTCTGTGGTTCCGGGGCTGCCCAGATACGGCGCCCACAGGATTCCGTTACTCTTGGGAAGCAGATCCCGAAGGGCGCCGTTTCTCTCGTCCCAGAGCGTACTAATGACGTTTACGCCACTTCGCGCCATTCCGAAACGAGCTTCGTTGACAATCGTCGGCGATAGCGTGGATGTGAAATTCAGGGCCATCACCTGAGGCTTCTTCCAGGTTTGACCATTAAACGTGTTGGGCCAATTCATGCCGCCGTGAACCCAGTCATTTTCATAACTCCAGGTTCCACTGATTTTGTGGCGATTGGTAAAGAGGTGATCCAGCTTGAGGTTGATCTGCTTTCGGTTTGTGTATTGGCCTATCCCGAACAGGTTGTCGGCGCCGTCTAATCCGCGAAGCCAGCGGTGACCCGCCGTGTTCAGACCATCGCCAGCGTCGTAGGTGTTTGCTGGAGGCATGAACTTGAAGAGCACATTTTGAATGTAGCCGGTCGCATCATACCCTGTCCGGTAAGCATCCCAGGGACTACCCTGCGAGACGACCGCATCCGAACAGTCGGGCCGCGTGGGCGTGTTTTGCAAAGGTCCGAATACGCTGGCATAGCGCAGAATCCCGTTATGGGGCGTGCCGTTCGGATTCGTAGCCGGCGCCCTCGGATTGCCCGCCGTGTCGACCACGGCAATGGTCGGCGTGCCGCTGGTGG
>QHXA01000372.1:6708-7948 GCA_003222755.1 Acidobacteriota bacterium | reverse complement strand
TTTCACCAACCAGGTCGGGATGCAGTTCCGTCCCCGAGTCGATACCGGTCGGCCACCGCGCGCCGTTGACGGAGACGCCATCCCGCTGCACATTGACGTCCCGGGCGCTGACGCCGGCAAATTTGGTGTCGTTGGCTCCAAATACCGGACTGACTGTCGTAACGACGCCGGCCATGACTTGGGTCAGATCGAGGACGTTGTTGCTGATGAGCGGCAGGTCACGGACTTTGTTTTCCGGAAGTACCGCGCCAACCGACGAGCTGGATGTGGCTAGCAGCGTGTCCGCAGTAATGGTGACTTCCACCGCTTGCGCCTGTGTGGCCACTTGCAACGTGAAATTCAATCGGACCTGCACGGCATTCCCCAACTGAACATCGGTGTAGGTCCGAGTTTGAAAGCCGGGCAGCTCCGCGCTCACTTTGTACACGCCAGGAAGCAGACTGGCAAAGTTATACACACCGGATTCATTGCTGAGCACTGTCGTGACGACTCCGGTTCCATTGTTCGTTGCTGTGACGCTCACGCCCGGCAGCACCGCGTTCGTGGTGTCGATCACGGTCCCGCTCACCGTGGCGTTGCTGGATTGCCCGAACGCCTGTGCAGTTGAAGTGAGTAGCAATATGGTCGACAAGAAGAGAAGTCTTCTCATGGCAGATTCCCTCGCATGTGAGTGACCCGGACAAGCCGTATCAGGAGAGATGGAGTTCTCTCACACTCACTGATGCGGCCGCTCAAATCCGCGATCGGTGTTGTGGTCTAAGTTTTTTCGGAAAACGTGCGGATATCAGATCACCGAATTTCGCTTGGTGTCAACTTACGTTGCTGTTGTGGCTGTTGTGTGTAGCTATGCCTCGAAAGTGAGGGCCTTCTGCACGACGCGCCCAGCGGTATCCGTCAGCCGGAAATTCCGTCCTTGATACTTGTAGGTGAGCCGCTTGTGATCGATCCCCAGACACCGTAGGATCGTGGCATTCAAATCGTGGACGTGCACCGGGTCCTCGGTGATGTTGTAGCCGTAGTCGTCTGTTTCGCCGATCGTGATTCCGGGCCTGATGCCGCCGCCCGCCATCCAGATCGTCCATGCCCGCGGATGATGATCGCGGCCATAATCGTCGGCCGTCAGTTTGCCCTGGGAGTACACGGTGCGTCCGAACTCGCCGGCCCAGATGACCAGGGTTTCGTCCAGCAGACCGCGTTCTTTCAAATCCTGAATCAGTCCCGCACTAGATTGATCCGCCTG
>QHXA01000372.1:528-6505 GCA_003222755.1 Acidobacteriota bacterium | reverse complement strand
CTCGGGCACCGAAGTCTGCATGCGGAACGCCATTTCATACTGAGCGATCCGCGTGGCGACCTCGGGATTATTCGTCACCTCAAATTGAATTTGGTTCAGTTTCTCCAAGTCCTGGATGAACCGCGCCCGCTGTGGTTGATCGAAGCCCGCTGGGTTTGAGACATACAGCACCGGGTCGCCCACCGACCGCAATTTGATCCCTTGATATCGGCTCGGAAGAAATCCCGTGCCCCACTGCCGCTCCGCCAGTGATTGCCCATTCCCGGTAATCATCACAACAAACGCAGGCAGGTCCCGGTTGATCGTACCCAGACCATAAGAAACCCATGCTCCGAGGCTTGGCCGTCCCGCCAGCTGAAATCCCGTCTGTGCGAAGGTCACCGCCGGATCGTGGTTGATCTGTTCGGTGTGCATTGATTTGATAAAACACAAGTCGTCCACGACCTTGGCGGTGTATGGCAACAACTCACTGAGCCACGTTCCCGATTGCCCATGTTGTGCAAACTTGAAAATCGATTCTGCAACTGGAAAGCTCGTCTGACCCGCAGTCATCGCGGTCAACCGCTGGCCGTTCCGAATCGAGTCGGGCAAGTCGGTGCCGTGTCTTTTTGCCAGCTGCGGCTTGTAATCAAACAAATCGAGTTGCGAAGGGGCGCCACTCTGGAACATATAAATCACGCGCTTGGCCTTCGGCGCGAAATGCGGCAGCCCAGCGAGACCGCCCGTCGCGAGCGTCTCATTCTGCGCGAACAGATCGCGCTGCAGCAACTCCGCCAAAGCAGCCGCGCCGATACCGATTCCAGCTTGCCCAAGAAAAAGCCGCCGTGTCAGATTTTCTTGATGGCTGCGCGCTGCCGCGCTTGCATTCGCTCCGCTCATGGCTACTCCTTCGTCACCGTTTCGTTCAAGTTGAGGATCAAGCTCGTCACACTGGTGTATGCGGCCAGCTCGCTAACGTCGAATTTGGTATCCCGCGGATATTCCCCGTAGCTCACGTACTTCAAGGCCGCGTCCGGCTTGGCCTTGAACTGCTCTAGGTTTTGCCTGAAGGCATTCAAGAGAATCGCAGTCTCGGCGGCCTTCGGCTGGCGTGCTGTCGCGACGCGGAACGCATACGCGATCCGCTCGAGAGGGTTCGCGCCGCCTTCCTTCATCACACGCTGAGCGAATACGCGTGCCGCTTCCACATATGCCACGTCATTCATGAGATCGAGCGCTTGCAAGGGTGTATTGGTCAGCACTGGCCGGACCATGTGACTCTCGCGCGCCGATGCGTCGAAGTTGGCCATCGACGGCGGCGGAATCGTGCGCCGCCAGAAGGTATACAAGCTGCGGCGATACAGATTGTCGCCATGGTCCTGCACATAGGCCCCGCCGCCTCCGATTTCATTCCACAAGCCATCCGGTTGATATGGCTTGACTGAAGGGCCGCCGATTTTATTCACCAACAATCCTGCAATGGCGAGCGCCTGATCCCTGACGAGATCGGCCGAGAGCCGCATGCTCGGTCCGCGTGCGAGCAGGCGGTTGTCAGGATCTTTAGCCAGCAGTTCTGGACTGACACGCGAGGCTTGGCGGTACGTCGCGCTCATCACAATTGTTTTCTGCATCGCTTTCACATCCCAACCGGTTCGCACGAACTCCGTCGCTAGCCAATCCAGCAACTCGGGATGCGACGGCGGCTCACCCTGTGATCCAAAATCTTCGGCCGTCTTCACGATGCCGGTGCCGAAATACATCTGCCAGAAACGGTTCACGGTCACGCGCGGATGGATCGACTAACCACCGCGCGAGACCCAGCCGATTCGGTGCATAGGCCGTTGGCGACGATGCCAACACCGCCGGCAGCATCGGCGTGACCACTTCACCGGGTTTGTCATACATCCCGCGGATCAATAGGTGCGTCTCGCGCGAGACCGGCATTTCCTCCATGACCATAACAGTGGGAAGGCTTTGATAAAACGTATCTCGTTTTGCCTGAGCATCCATCAACTCTGCCCGGGCTTTCGCGATGTTGGCCGGAAGCGCGTGCTCGAGGAAATAATCGCGAATTTTGGCCGCCTGCGCGGCGGTGCGCTTGTCCTCCGTTAGTGCTGCGATTGCTGTGACGGGCCTAAGATCGGCCAGTATTCCAGCCTCATCCGCGGACAACGCGCGCTTATAGATTCGTACTTCATCGATACTGCCGTGGAATCGATTCTCCGGCCCACCGCCGGCGCCAATTCGAAGCGGCTCGCGCTTCACAGCGCCTTGGCTGTTGAAATCATCGAGGAGGATCTCCAACTTCTGATCCTCGCCATCGACGTAGATCTTGACGCCGCTTGCCCAGCGCGAACCCGTGTAGGTCAGCGCAACGTGGTGCCATTGGTTGAGCGTGATCGCCTTCTCGGTCCGTAGCCGAATGCCTTCATCGACCCACTTGGTCACGTAGTCGTACTCGATCTTTCCATCTCTGAGGTTCAGCCCGTGTCCGTTGGGTTCGAATACATCTTCATCTCTGGTGACAATTGCGCCGCTCAGTGCTGTGGGGTAGATCCAGGCGGCGATCGTGTACGCATCGTCGTAAGTCACGGTTGGATCGTTTTCACCAAGTGCGCCTCTTCCAGAGCCGTAGCTGTCAAAGCCCGCGATATCGCCGCCAAATTGAACGAAGCTCTTGCCATCGAAGTTCGCCGCCTGCCCCATTTGGCCAGGCACAAAGGTTGGAGTCGGCTGCGCGCCCGGTTTTTCGTTCTGAGGTGTGGATGCCGGAGCGTTCGCGTCAGTGCCGGGTCCTGCAGCACAGCAACCTAAGGCATGAGGTCACTATCGAATGAATAGTACGCCACCAACCCGCGGGCCGGCGCCCACGTCACTGGTTTGGACAGATCCAGCGATCGTTCCCAGTCCCGCTGTGCTCGCGCCAAATCCGGCTGCAGCTTCGCATAGGCCGCATTAACGGCGGCCAGCTCATCGTCAAGCTGCTTCAACTTCGCCTGTTGTTCTGGGAGCGGCGCCGCAATATAAGGCGGCGAATTTCCGACGCGCCGAAACTTTCCATGCTCGGGCACATTATTGAAGTAGGCAAAGAGCTGATAGAACTCTTTCTGGGTCACCGGATCGAACCTGTGATTGTGACACCGCGCGCAGCCTAGCGTCAGGCCCAGAAACACCGTGGAAGTCGTGTCCACGCGATCGACGACGTATTCCACCGCGTACTCTTCCGGAATGATGCCGCCTTCTGAATTGCCGCGGTGATTCCGATTGAACCCCGTGGCGATCTTTTGATCGAGCGTCGCATTCGGCAACAAGTCGCCTGCCAACTGCTCGATCGTGAACTGGTCGTACGGCATGTTGCGATTGAACGCACTGATCACCAAGTCGCGCCATCGCCACATGAACCGCTCGCCGTCAGTCTGGTAGCCGTTGCTATCGGCGTAGCGTGCGGCGTCCAGCCACGGGAACGCCATACGCTCTCCGTACTGTGGTGATCGCAACAAGCGATCGACGACTTTTTCGTATGCGTTCGCCGATTTGTCTGCAAGGAAGGCATCCACCTCGGCGGGCGTCGGCGGCACCCCCATCAAATCGAGGGATACTCGCCGCAGTAATGTCGCGCGGTCCGCTTCCGGCGAGGGTTTCAGCCCTTCCCGCTCCAGCCGCTCGAGCACGAACGCATCGATTGGATTCCGCACCCACTTGGGATCTTTCAAGCCCTTCGGCAACTCCGGCCGCTTCGGTGGAATGAACGACCAGTGTTTCTGCCACGTCGCACTCTGCTCGATCCAGCGCGTCAACAGCGCAATTTGCCTTTCAGTGAGGGGTTCGCCTGCGGCCGCGCCGCCCTGACTACGTGGCATCCGGACGGCGGGGTTTGTGGAGGTTATCCGCGTGATCAATTGGCTCTTCGTTGGGTCACCCGGCACGATCGCGAACCGGCCGCCGCTCAGCGCGTGCTTCGCGCCATCTTCCAGATCGAACCGCAACGTTGCTGACTGCAACGCTGGTCCGTGGCACTGGAAGCACTTATCCGAGAGAATCGGGCGGATGTCCCGATTGAATTCGATAGTCACCGGCAGCGGCTCGGGCGTAACCGCGGTCGTCCGTTGCGGCGCCGCATGCGCGACATGCATCAAGATCGCGCACCACAGCAGCCCGAGCGCACTCGTCCACGCTGAAACGCCTGCACTCCTGATCGTGCCAGAGAATTTATTCATAAGGTTCATACCTTCTGAGTTTGGTGTGAGTCTAGCGCTGCTGGATCGAGAGAGAAAATGAAAAAAGGCTCTGCGGCCGGTGTCATTGGTCAGTGAGCTTCAGTTCCACTTCAACGGATCCACGCGTTATCGCGAAAAACTCGGCCGAATCGTCTGTCATTTTGCCGAAAATATCACCGACCTGCCGCCAAATTAATCGAACAAGGCTACTGGTCCAGAACGTACCCCACCGTGCTCGGCGGTAAAGCGCGGCGCATATGAAGGTCCGGCAAATTATTTCCATAATCGAACGAGATGGCTGGTACCGAGTTGATGCCAAGGGCGGCCATCGCCAGTACAAGCATCCATTGAAAAAGGGTCGCGTGACAATTTCCGGCCATTCAAATGACGATGTCCATCCCAAGACACTCAATAGCATTCTCAAACAGGCGGGCCTAAAATGAAGTCTGTGAGATACGGTATCGTGATTGAAAAGGGAGACCGCAATTGCTCCGCTTACGTTCCCGACCTGCCAGGATGCATTGCTACAGGCGCCACCGTTGAAGAGACGAAGGAACGAATCAAGGAGGCGATTGAGTTGCATCTTAAAGGTATGCGCGAGGATGGCGATGCGATACCGGAGCCCCGCACTGTTTGCGACAATGTCGAGGTAGCGTAGCTCAAGAGGCCTCGCCAACGTTCGTGAGGAAACCGGTATCGCTTAAAAAGCGTAGCTGAGCGCAATCGCCACTCTTTCTGTATCCTCAATCCCATTCTTGAACGAAGCCGCTGACGCGGCGGACGCTACGCGTAAGCGCACTCGAAGATGTTTCCTTACCAACCGAACGGCTGTAGCATACGCAACGTCATGATTGGCAAGCCCGCCTTCGCAATACCCGGCTTGGTTCAGGTTGAGGAACTCCTTTCGAGAGAGCGGTTAGGTTACTTTCTCCATAGCCCACCGCGTCCTGCGCAAACGTTACCCTTCAAACGGCGTTATCGAAAGTGCCTGTGGATCTCGTCGCCATGCCACCTTTTCGGTCCCGGCACTTCCGATGAACGCTAACGCTTTGCCCAGGACTCAAGCTCGACGAAGTGTCGAAGCAAATTGAATTTGATTCTAGTCGGCTGAAGAGTAGTCGTGGTGGTCATGTTCGTCCTCATTGATTGGCATCCTGAAAGAACCACTCAGTGACGATTCAGAGCAGTCAAGTGAATGAGTTCATGAACAATGACATAGTCGATCAGCCTTGCGGGAAGTTGCAGGATCTTCCAGTTGAAATGGAGAACCCCATTCTTTCCGCACGAGCCCCATCGAAACCCGAGGTCCCGAACGTCTACGCGCTTCGGAGTGCCTTCCGTTCGGCGGGAAAGTATCTCGGTTCGGCATCTCAGCCAATCCGATCCTGTGGCGATATACCAGTTCCGGAAGTCTGTTTCGGCAGGTCGGGCGTCTCGACGTAGCGTAAAGCAGGTACCGTCGAACTGGACGGGGTGTTGCTGTTGTTCAGTGAGCTTAAGCCGGTAGCGGCGGCCCAGATAACAAAAGGACTCGCCCGAGACGTATTCCGGCGCGCGCACCCGGGATATGGCTTCTTCCTTGAGGGCGAGTTTCCGGTGGACCCAGAGAAGCTTTCGTTGAATCCAATCGGAAAGTTCCTCTAAGGACGTCTCGATCGGAGCATGCGCAACCAATGCCCCGGTTCGATCTACCGTAACACCGAGGGTTTGGCGACGGCCGCTGCGGCGCACCTCGAAGTCCAGCCCACCGACTCGCAATATATCCATCATGAGCGCGTCAG
>QHXA01000372.1:0-417 GCA_003222755.1 Acidobacteriota bacterium | reverse complement strand
ATTTCCCGCATCGCTTCATTCTTCCAGAAACCGACCTTCCGAATTTCTTGTCGAATGCGCTCGACCATTTCGAGCGTCGCGGCGATATCGAGCGCTGAGTGTCACTCAGTTCCCGCCCTTTCCCGCACTCCTCCAGCACCAGTCGGACAAACGGGACTTGCGCCTTGGCATCGAGGTCCGGGAAATCGTTACGGTCGCCTTGTCTCAGTTCAGCGATGAACTTGTGCAATTCACGCTCCAGAGCATTCCAATCGTCTTTGAATCGCTGCAGAATATCTTCCAGCCGCTCGCTCATCTTTCGCGCGTAGGCGGGATTCTGATTCGAAAAGCCGATAATGTGGTACCGCGCCGCATGCTGCATTTGCGCCGCGCGTGCCCGATCGCTCGTTTGAGCCAACAGCACTTTTTCGAATTCGG
>QHXA01000371.1:7742-8297 GCA_003222755.1 Acidobacteriota bacterium | reverse complement strand
GCCGCGTTAGCGGTGAGCGGCGAAAAATCAACAATGAAGTCTGGTTACCGTCCCGGCTTGAAGTTTTTGGAGATGTCCGACTCGCGATGCTGAAAGGGCTCAAGGTCCGTGAAATCACGGAGTATTCGGATCATAAGAAGTTCAATGTTGAAACGATCCTCAGTTTTCCGGATTTAGAAAACCCGCGACCATGATCATTCTCGCGCAGGTCTGGGAGAATCTTAAGGCGAACAAGATCCGAAGCCTTCTCACGATGTTCGGCATTACGTGGGGCGTGATCTCTATCGTGATTCTCTCGGCAGTCGGCGAAGGATTCCAGCGCGGCAACAACACGGTTCTGCGCGAGCTCGGCAAAAACATTCTCATCATTCGCAATGGCCGTACAAGTAAGCAAGCCGGCGGTGAACGCGCCGGTCGCGTGATCCGGATTGATATCGGCGATGTACTCGCGCTTCAGCAGCAGTCGAAGCTGCTTGAACACGTCACGCCTGAGATCATGCGCGGCGGAGTCAAAGTGAAAAGCGCTTTCAACTCGGCAACGCTTCAAATGAGTGG
>QHXA01000371.1:7103-7730 GCA_003222755.1 Acidobacteriota bacterium | reverse complement strand
AACGATCCGAACGATCGAGGTGGACCGCGGCCGTTTGATCAACGACGAAGACAATGCGCAGGCCCGGCGTGTCGTGGTGATCGGCTATGAAGCGTCGAAGCAACTCTTCGCCGATCGCGTTCCGATAGGCGCCGAAATCATACTCAACGCCATTCCATATACGATCATCGGAAAGATCCGAAAGAAGGAGCAGGACTCGAACTATACCGGCGCCGACAATGAGCGGCTGTTCATACCCTATGAAGCGATGCGAAAGGATTTTCCAATTCCGGGGAATCTCAATACGCCGGATTCCGTCTCCGCAATCATCGCGGCGCCATACGATTCGGTCGTCGAGGAGATGGTTCTCTCGATGTCCAGACGCGGCAAGCTCGATTTCTTCAAAGGCGGTCCTGTGGAAGACGAGGTGCGGGAAATTGTCGGGCGGCGCCACAATTTCGATCACCAGGACACGGAAGCTGTATCGATCTGGAATACCTCGCTCGAGACGGTGTTGATGCACAACATCGTCGACGGTATGAACAGCTTTTTCCTTTCCGTCAGCATTATTACGCTCGTACTGGGCGGTATCGGCGTGATGAATATCATGCTGATTGCGGTAAAGGAACGTACGAAGGAGATCGGCGT
>QHXA01000371.1:0-7048 GCA_003222755.1 Acidobacteriota bacterium | reverse complement strand
ACGTTGTTGAGCGGGGCAATCGGCCTGATTGCTGCACTCACATTTTCCGCATTGATCAATCTTCTGCCGCTGCCGGCCCGCTTTGCTGGAATGATTGTGACGTGGAGAACAGCGGCGTTCTCCATCGCAACGCTAACGGTGATTGGCGTTGCTGCCGCAACCTACCCGGCGCGGCGCGCCGCCGAACTGGAGCCGGTTGAAGCTTTGAGATTCGAGATGTAGCGATGATCCTCAAACAAGTTTTCCTCGAAGCCATGACCGCGCTGATCAATCATCGATTCCGGGCTGCGATGACGATGCTTGGCATTGCGTGGGGAATCGTGACGGTCGTGCTGTTGATGGCCTATGGCAATGGATTCAATCGCGCGATCGTCATCGGATTTCGAGGTGCATTCTCCAATGGCGTTGTTGTCAGCTATGGCGGTCAGACCAGCATTCAGGCCGGCGGAGAGCGGGCCGGCAAACGGATTTTTCTTAAGGAGGAGGATGTCGAGGCGATCCTTCAGGCCCCGCTGGTCAAATATGCCAGTCCCGAATACATGAATATGCTTCCTTTGAGTTCGGATCTGCGGCAAACGAGCCTTGGCGTTCGCGGCGTCGCTCCCGATTACGGCACCATGCGGTCGGAGATTCCTCTCGAGGGGCGCTTTCTGAATCCTGAAGACATCGAAAAGCGGCGGCGCGTCGTTTTCCTGGGCTTCGAAGCGGCAAATCGCCTGTTTGGGAATAGTCCTGCAGTTGGGCAGACGATTCGAATCGCGGGTGTTCCTTTTGACGTGATCGGTATCGGCACAAACAAAGTTCAAATTTCCAATTACGGCGTTGGACCCGACAAATACTGCGCGTTTATTCCGTATACGGTTGCAAAACAGATGTGGAACACCGACTCGCTTTCCACATTGGTGTGGCAATCGCTCGATCCGATTTTTCACGAGCAAGCGGTACGGCAGGTCCGCGAGATTCTTGGCGCGAAGAAACGGTTCAATTCAGCCGACGAGCGGGCGGTCCGTCTGAACGATTCCGTCGAGAACATGAAAATCATCGGCGGAATCACCGATGGTCTACGGGTCATTCTCACTATCATCGGCACCCTGACTTTGACGATCGGTGGCGTCGGTGTGATGAACATCATGCTCGTCTCCGTTACCGAGCGTACGCGAGAGATCGGCGTCCGAAAAGCGATCGGCGCGCGCCGGAAGCACATCCTCACACAGTTCTTGCTGGAGGCAATCGCGATCACGTTGATTGGTGGCGTTCTCGGTGTGCTGTTTTCTTACGCGCTGGTGCACGTGGTGGGCAGCCGGCCGTTGCTGGCGGACATGATGGATGATCCCACCCGGCAGACTGACGTCCAGTTGATGCTATCGACAGATGTCCTCGCCGTGACGACAGGCATCCTGATGCTGGTGGGTTTACTGAGTGGATTATGGCCGGCTGTGCGCGCCTCGCGGATGGACCCGATTGAATCCCTCCGATATGAATAAATGAGAATTGAACAGTGAACATTTCCCAGAAATTGTTCACTGTTCAATTCTCATTTCTGTTACTCGACAGGCTCCCTGCGAACCTTCTTGCGGCTGCGCTTGCGAGCGAGTGCTTGTTTGATGCGCTTCTTCTCGCCAGGTTTCAGGTAGAAGGAATGCTTCTTCACTTCCTTGATAATATCTTCCTGTTGAACCTTTCGTTTGAAGCGCCGCAGCGCATTTTCAATGGACTCGCCGTCCTGAATTCGAACCTCTGCCAATCTGACACCCCCATCCGGTTGCAATAGATTTTCGATTATCACATACTTCGGCGATTATGGCGACGTGTCCATTGTGTTCTGCGCGATCTGGTAAGCGATACTGTCCGGCCAAAGCGACTCAGATTTGCGCTGTCTGTTGCGGGACGGAGCGGGAAATCGAGATCGATTGCCCGTCATCTTGTGTGTACCTCAAGGCCAGCCGGTCCTACGAAGCGGAAAAGCCCGTCATCGATGCCGAACTCATGGCGAAAATGCAAAAGTATGACGACAGTTTCGTCGAGCGGTATCACCACGTTCTTGCGGCGATAAATGGGACCGTCGTTGAAGAACGATTGTCCTCGCCATGGCTCGTCGATAATGACGTTATCGAAGTCTACAAGGCACTCACGTTGACCATGAGGACTCTCTCGAGCGGAATTTATTACGAATCTCTGCCGGAAGGTCCTCTTCGGCTTTCGCTGTTCCGGCGATTGAAGGACGTCTTTGATGAACTCATGAAACCGGATGGCGCAAGCGATCACCCGGTTCTGAAGGTCTCCGAAGCAATGGACGTCTTGGACTTCATAGCCTTCGTCGCCCAAATGAATTCAAGCATCCGGCCGCGCAGCCGCCGGTATTTGGATTGGATCTGCGAGAGTTTTGGCTATCCTCAGCCCCAGCACTCGAGCGGGCTCATTATTCCTTAGCCGTGGGGGGACCGGCCATTCTGGCGATCCGCTTCGCCCGACTAGGCGATGTGATCTTGCTGCTGCCTGCGCTTGCATCGCTCAAAGCAAAATTTCCAAGCTCGGAGTTGACCTTACTGACGGGGCACAAGTGTGCGCCGATCGCAGAGCTATGTCCAGCGATCGATAAAGTCTTAGCAGTCGATCGCATTGCCATCAGAGACGGGCCGGCATGGCGCGCCGTGCGAGAGATGGCACGATTGGTTCAGGAGGTCAGGCGAAAGCAGTTTGACATCGTTGTGGACTTCCATAGCTTTCGAGAGACGAATTTACTGACGTGGTTGTCGGGGGCTCCGCTAAGGATTGGCATGAAGAGGCACAGGGCCGCGTATCTCGGGTTTTGCTTTAATCAGCCGCCGATACCGGAAGACAAGTCTCTTCATGTAGCCGAGATGTTCCAGAAAATTGTCGCGTGCGTGCCCTCACCTGTGCCGGCTGTAGAGCGGCGTTACAGTTCCGAGAAAGCGCTGGGCCGCGTCACTGCCCAGGAAACGGACGACCCGAAACTGGCGTTGTACGTGGATGCGCCCGTGCCTGAAAGGATCTGGGCCCCCGAACGATTTGCGGAAGTTGCCGACCACGCGGTCGAGAACCTAGGTGCGGCGGTGATCGTAATCTCCAGTAAAGAAGGAGCAGGACTCGCAGCGAGAGTTCAGAAGGCGAGTCGGAATCCGGGAAAGCTTTCGTTGTTCACGGACCTAACGCTGCCAGACGTAGCGCGAATCATAGCATCGGCCCAGCTTCTGGTCAGCAACGATACTGGGCCGATGCACATTGGGCCCGCCGTCGGAGTTCGCACCCTCGGCTTATTCAGCGTAGGCTTACCCGAGCATTTTAGGCCTACCGGCCCAGGTGATCGATTTTTGCGGGCGAATCCGATTGATCAGATTGAAGTGCAGGAGGTCATCGAGACGGTGGAAGAGATGTGGGTTACTGCGGATCCAGACCGTCGATGCTAATTTTGAGAGAACGAAGGAATTTCAAATCCTGAGCCGTGATCTTGAGCTTCGATTCAGCGCCACCGCCTTTTAGCGCGCCTGCGGTAGCGGGTTCGGTCTGATCCGTTTTCGACCGTTTGTTGAAGCCGATTGTGGCTTCCAATACGAGGAAGACATCGTAGCCGGCGTTACGCACATTCTGGATTGCCTCACTGATTTCTTCGGAATCCGAGAGTGCGTCGTTGATCGCGGCGCCCAGTTCCTTCATTAGTTGCTTCAGATCGTCATCCAGTTGCATCTGAGTTCATCCTACGCAGAATGATTCGATTTGGTCAATTCACAATTTAGCCGCTTCCGGGTTGCTGGCCTTGATGGTAGGCTAGCCGTTTATTCGGGGTGCACGTTTGTAGCCGTTGCTCAGCAGCATTGCCCACCATGAGTCAAAAACTACGCATCGTTTTTGGGGATTTCCTCAAGTCTCTTCGGCAACTGTGGCTGGAGTGCATCGGAGGCATTTTTCTGGGATTGGGCATCCTGTTCGTGCTTGCGGCCATTCAGGAGTACCGAAAATACGTAAATTCCCCCCAAGTCGGAACCGGCCGCTTCCTGTTGGTAATCTTGTCATCGGGCGTCATGTTCTTTTTCGCACTCGAGAGCTTCTGGAAAGCTAGGAAACCTCGCTCGTGAGCGCTACTAACTACAAATCGCATAGCGACCCGGAGCTGATTTCGATGTGCTTGAAAGGCGATGCGCTCGCCTGGGAGACTCTCATTGTGAGATACCGGCGGCTGATTTACTCTGTCCCGGTACGCTTCGCCTTCGAGGAAGCCGATGCCGCTGACGTGTTCCAGGCTGTCTGTTTGAAACTGCTTGAGCACTTGCATGAAGTGAAAGATGAAAGGAAAATTAGCGGCTGGCTGGCTACAACAACCACACGGCAGTGCCTGCATATGAAGTCGCTCAAACATCGTGAAACCGGAAGCGATGACAATAAGCTCGAAGAGGCGCCAGATCCCAGCCTGAATTTAGAGGAATTCCGTATCGTTATCGAACAACAGCAAGCGGTTCGAGAAGCGGTGGAGGAGTTAACAGGGCGTTGCCGGACCCTTATTGAAATGCTGTGAAATGCTGTATTTCGATAGCAGGTCCCCAAGCTATGATCAGGTCGGCGCGGATATCGGAATACCCGTCGCAAGCATTGGGCCGACGCGAGCGCGCTGCTTGGAAAAATTAAGAACGATCTTGCGCCGGCGCGGTGTCAGATGAAAAACTTCGTGTATTTTTCACAAGGTTTTAGTCCTCATATAGAGTTGGGTAAGAAGGATTCTTACAGGTTGAACAGGAGCGAGGGAAATGCGACACATAACCATTGAGACCTTAATTGATTACGTGGAAGGACTCAGTTCGGATGCCGAGAAGTCCGACATTGAAGCCCACTTGGTGAGCTGTCTCGATTGTACGGAAATAAAGCAGGAATTGCAGTCTCTCGTGCTTCAACTTCGACAAGATACTTTTTTCGAACCGCCTGTCGGCCTGGTGCAGTGGGGTATCAATCTGTTTCAGCCGGTTGTACGCCGCGCGCCTGGCGGCTTGCCGAAGTTCATTGCGTCACTCGTATTCGATACGTTTGAGCAACCCATGTTCGCCGGCATGCGGCGCGTGGGAACGCCACCGCGCCAGCTGTTATTCCGGGCTGGTGAGATCGACATTGATGTGAAGATCGAGTCTATGGAGGCGAACAACCGCATCAGCCTCGTCGGTCAAGTTTTACCGAGCGCGACAAAATTCTTCGAGAATGCTCCAGTGAAACTGGAGTCGCACGGAATCGTGCGCTACAGCACCAAAACCAACGTCATTGGTGAGTTCTCGTTCGATGAAGTCCCGAAGGATACATATCATCTTTCGGTAGATCTGCCGGAAGGCGAGATCACGCTCTTTTGCGTCCACCGCGGTAATTCCTAAACTTCATTCGAATTCTGGTAGGATGTCCGGTTTACGCCACGTAGGAAACGCCGGTGTCCTTGAATCTATCCAATCCCGAAGCGTCTCTGGCCGCGTTGGTCCGCATTCGAAGTGCTGCCGAGCAGCGGGCCTTCATCGCGAACGCTTCGGGTGCGCCGACCCAGCTTCTGGTTGAAACCATCTCCGCAAGAATTCGCGAACTGCTTCCGCGTGATCCGGATTTGGCGCAGAGTCTCGCCGAAACCAATCTTTACATCGCCTCGCTCCTGGATACCCCAATCGCGTGGGCGCAAGCCAACCGGTCGCGGGCGCAGGTGTTTTATACGATGAGAAAGTCCTTGGATGCCGAGCCGTACTTCGATAAAGCGGTCCAGCTGTTCGAGAAGGCTGGATTAACCGGCGAAGTTGGGCGGACACTCGTTGGGCAGATGGATAATCTGATGTACCTGAGCAGGTACTCCGAAGCGCTTCAAACGGCAGAGCGAGCGCGCGCCGCGCTGGAGAAAGCGAACGACGTTGCCTACCTGCCGACACTGGAGATCGCGCTTGGTAACCTCTATTACCGTCTCAACAAATACAGCGAATCTCTGGCCCATTACGATCGTGCGCAGAAGGCACTGGAGAATAGCGATGTGTTGGCGGTCGCATCGATCGGTTTAAATCGCGCGTACGTACTCACTGAGATGAACCGGTTCGACGAGGCTGTTCAGTCCTTCGAGCTTACCAAGCAACACTGCGAACGGCACGGCATGGCACTCTGGGCGGCAATGGCGGATCGGGGAATTTCCCAGATGCACTTCAGACGCGGTAATTACTCCACCGCATTGCGGATCCTCGAGCACGTGCGACGCAAACACGAAGAATTAGGTGATGCCCGGCGAGTCGGATTGTGCGATATGGATCGCGCGGAGATTTATCTGGAATTGAATCTGTTCGAGGACGCCGCCAACATCGCCCGTCGCGCCTGTGACACCTTCAATGTGCTCGGCAATAAATACGAAGCTGGGAAATGCCTGGCTTACCAGGGCATTGCTGAGTTCAAACTCCTTAACGACAAAGAGGCAGAGCGGGCATTGCTCACAGCACGAGACATCTTCCTCAGCGAAGGCAACGACGTGTGGGTTGCAGTCATCGATCTGTGGCGCGCGCAGCTCCTGATCCGGCAGCAGCAATTTTCAATCGCTCAGGAACTCGCGCAGCGCGCCGCTGAGGTCTTCGAAAAACAACAAGCGCCGGCGCGTGCTGCGAATGCGCGGGTACTGTCGGCGCAGAGCTGGCTGGAGCTGGAAGAGACTGCGCCGGCGATGCGGGAGGCGCAGAAGGCGCTGGATGAGATTGAAGGTTATCACGCGCCGTGGGTGTCTTATCAGTGCTACAACACGCTGGGCCGGCTGAAGGAACTGAAGGGCGCCGCTGAGGAAGCGGAACAGCTTTACATGAAGGCTATCGATCAGATGGAGTCACTGCGCGGAAACATCCGGCTCGACGAAATGCGTATGTCGTTCGGGCGCGATAAGTACCAGGTTTTCGAAAACATCGTGAACCTGAAACTTACAAAAGCGGATGCGCGCGGGGCGTTCCAATTCGTCGAACGTTCGAAGTCGCGGACGCTGATCGACCTGCTTGAAAAGAACCTGGAAACGGTTTGGGACGCTGGAGCCGATGAATCTCCGAGGCTG
>QHXA01000370.1:10757-12529 GCA_003222755.1 Acidobacteriota bacterium | reverse complement strand
GTTACTTGAGGGGCAGCCCCAGACCGCGCACTGTTTGTTCCGCAAATTCGAAGTGACGTACTGCCTCAATTTGTGTTCTTGGACTTGTCGGGACTTGTCGATTCGCGAATGACAGCATTTTCATTGAGCTGTTACGCCCTATGATTCACTGAGCGCTCGTACATCCTCCGACTCGCAAACGCGGGTCTTTCAATGAACAACGAATCCTACCGGTCGCGAAGATTCCGCCTCGCTCCGGTCAGACGATGGTCACTAAAAAAGCTGCCTCCCCAGCCTGTCGATTTACGCAAGGGTCGAGTGTTTGTGTGTGCACGTGAAGAGGTACGAGCAGCAGGAACAATGAACGCAAAAACACTCGCAGTAGCTTCGTATAATTTTTCACCCTGCTCCTTGGATATAACGAATCTATAATCCAGCACTACCCATCGCGTAGGTGACGTGACGCTTCTGTTCCTTGGTTGGGCGTAATAATGCCCTTCGTTTTATTCCTCGTCAACGGAAAACGGCCTTCCCGGCCTCCCAAACACCGCCAGACTCCAGCGTTCATCGAACTTCGTTTACCGAGGTTGAGGGTGTAGGGAACGAGTGACGCCGAGGTTAGCTGATCAAGAGCGACGAGTTATTAGAATGATCCGGAACGCGAGCTTGATCCTGATGGGTCCTCGGATCCTATTTTTTTAATCGCCAATCGCATTTTTGATTTGCAATAGTGTGGCATTACGATATAAAAGCGTCCCGTCGAGCTATTCCGAGAGGGAATGCGGTTGCAATAACGGCTTGACACAACAATTCAAGAGAGACATGCGCTGTTCAACATCCATGACATAGCGTGACCGCTGTGTTTTGGACCGCAGTCGGAATTTGGCGCGTACATTTGCATGGGCGCGACGATTATGCGTGTGGCAGCGCAGCGAATTCGTATCTCTGCAGGAACCCCACGCGTAGCGGCCATTTTAACCAAACGTGATAGGAAATATTCCATCTCGACCACGCGATCTCGTCATTGTTACTTGTTGATTCCGCAATGGTGTGTCTCGTTGTAGATTTCATGAAAAAAATCCTTGAATCCCTCTACCAACTAAGTGGAAGCAGTGCTAAAGTGCGCGCGCCAAGATTCGGAGATACGTTATGGTTTCGCCCATTACTGAAGCTCTTATGTAATCTGCAGCACCTGCATGAGTCGAATCGAATCAGTTCTCCGCGATGGCTACTCAAGTGCAAAGGACACGGCTCCGCACGGAGTGGATCGCGCACAAACAGACATTTGTCCACTTCCGCGGGAATCGAGGAGGCTGGATGAGATTTGGCTCTCAGTACGCATTTGAGCACATGATCTTGCTTGCTCCACCATCTTCAGCAGAGGCTTTCAGCGTTGGCTCACTTAAGGTGGACGCTTCACAACACCGCTTCTTCTTAAACGAGGCACAGCGGCTCCGCGGTCGCGTGTACCTCCAGGACGGTGCCGTGGATGATAAACAACTGTCACGCGACGGAAGACTTGTCTATGCGCATGATGAACACAGTTGGCACCTGCTTTTGTTGGACCGCCAAGCCACAACGTCGGCATGCGTGCGTTATATTCCGCACCAGGATCGCGTTTCCTTTCACGATCTCGGAGTTGCCAGTTCTGCTTTGGCTTATTCACCTACGTGGGGTTCAAGGCTGCGATGCGCGATACAAGCCGAACGCGCAAAAGCTAGGCTCCGCGGGATGGGCTACGCTGAAGTCGGGGGTTTGGCATTGGCGGAGGAAATGCGTTATACCACAGCAGC
>QHXA01000370.1:8761-10649 GCA_003222755.1 Acidobacteriota bacterium | reverse complement strand
GTTGATCATCGATGGTGTCGAACTCCCGTCCTATTATGATCCTCAATATCAATGTGAGATGGAGATTTTGGCGTTCGATTCGGATCATCCGGTGCCGAAATATGTGGACCGCATTGATGAATGTCAGGAGAGACTCGCGAACATTCCCATTATTTGTGCGCCATCGCTGGTCCCAGATTGCGTCATGTCTTCATAAGTTCTTCTGAAGTTCATGGCTAGATTTACCCGACGCCGACGGTCTTGATCCCCGCCGGCGAAGTGTCCCCCCGACGCTGCGGTGAACACAACGAATTGAGCGGGAAAGCAGCTGGTTTTCCGGTACAGCTGGTGCTATTCTTCGTACACACTAAAATCCTTTGCTCAGAATTCGCTGTGTGGTACGACATGTTCTGCCGCTTCGGCGAACGGGTGAGTTGTAGATTTGTGGGAGCGAGTTCCCTGAATAATTATTGAAATAAAACGAATATGCCGCGAAGGATCGCATCATGTGTAGCATAAACGGGCTCTTTTATTTTGATCCGCAACGGTCTGTTGAGGAGTCTCTCCTCACCGACATGCGGCGTGTGGCGATACACCGGGGTCCGGACGACCACGGCTTGTACATCAATCGGAACGTCGGATTGGCATTTAACCGCCTCAGCATCATAGACGTTTCCGGCGGCCACCAACCCATGTCGAACGAAGACGGTAGCGTCTGGATCGTTTTTAATGGAGAAATCTACAATTTCAACGAACTCCACACACAGCTCGTCCAGTCGGGCTATCGGTTTCGAACGCGCTCTGACACCGAGACCGTATTACACGCCTGGGAACACTACGGTGAAGAGTGTGTTGTCCATCTTCGCGGAATGTTTGCGTTTGCGATCTGGGACGACCGGCGGAAGATGCTCTTCGCATCAAGGGATCGCCTGGGCATCAAACCGTTTTATTACTATACGGACCGCAACGTTTTCGCCTTCGCTTCAGAGATAAAGTCGCTGCTTGAAGTGCCCGAGGTACCCCGGGAACTGGAAACTCTCGCAATCGCCGACTATCTGCGCCACGGGTATGCGCTCCCGCCATACACGATGTTTGCAGGCATTCGCAGCCTTCCCGCGGCGCATACGATGACGGTGCGTCAGCGTGGAATCGCAATTGAGGAATATTGGCACATTCCATTGGAGCCCACACGAACCATGGACGAGCGGCAAGCCCTCGAGGAACTTGCGCCACTTTTGGACGAAACGGTTCGAATGCACTTGATGTCCGACGTGCCACTCGGAGTGTTCCTCTCCGGCGGGATCGACTCAAGCTCCATTGTTGCGGTCATGTCCCGCCTCGGAGTTCGAAAGATAAAGACCTTTTCTGTTGGATATGACTCGGCTGAAAGCGAGTTGGAGTACGCGCAACTTGTGGCCAATCAATACGGCACTGAACACCACGAGGTTAGGCTGACAGCATCGAAATTTAGTGAGCTTCTTCCGCGCGTTATTTGGCACATGGATGAGCCAGTCGCGGACCCTCCGGCGATTCCGCTGTACTGCGTTTCCGAGTTAGCAAGCCAGCAAGTCACGGTCGCGCTTTCCGGTGAAGGTGCAGACGAAATTTTCGGCGGCTATCCCACTTACAGACGGATGCTGCTGTTGGATCATTTAAACCGTTTGCCCCTGACTGGACCCGCTGGCCGGGCATTCGCTCGATGGGCCCCTGCCGGCAAACTACGAAAGAACGGTGCAATGCTTGGCCAGCCTCTGGAATCCCGCTATCGCACTGCACTGATTTTTTCTGTCGATGAGATCAGCCGATTGCGACCCGGTGAGCCGTTAAACGATGATCCCTACGGTGTGCTCGATCAGGTGCGCTCCCGATGCAAGCACCTGGATTCCTTGGCGCGCATGTCTTATATCGA
>QHXA01000370.1:5196-8738 GCA_003222755.1 Acidobacteriota bacterium | reverse complement strand
CTTTAGAATTGCGCGTGCCATTCCTTGACCATAAGCTCGTAGAATTTGCGGCGCGGCTGCCTGTCAGTTTGAAAATCCATCGCGCAGTGAACAAATACATCCTGAAACGTCTCATGAAGCCATTTCTGCCCCTAAAGATCGTTCATCGTCCTAAGCGGGGATTCCCTATACCGACGAAACATTGGTTTCGGAACGGTCTCGCCGGATTCGCGCGGGAGCGGCTGCTCTCTCCTGATAGCCCGTGCAATGCATTCTTTTCCCAAAAGGAAATCGCTGCCGTTCTTCATGCACACCGATACCGGGATTGCAGTGACCAGATTTATGCCCTGCTCGTTTTCGATGAATGGTATCGCCTGTTCGTGAAGTCCAAGGCTGCCAAGCATCAATCGTCTCTTCTGTCGATGCAGACGCACTAAGCCGCAGCACCGGCCACGCGAAATTTCAAATCGAAAGCGATTAAGAGACTTTGGCCTTAAACGTCGACCCAATTTTTGCAGCCGCCGCAGTAGCAGCGAATGCTTCACGCAAGTGCCGGTACTGTTTGCTGGAGGCGTCGATTGGCCGGACCCAGTCGCGGTCGATTTCAGCCGAAACAGACCGCATCAAGAGATTGATTGAGATGATTAACCGTGAACCATTTTTCAGATCTGTGATCAATCCCGCCACGCCAGTAAGCGCGCCACGCTCCACTAGCACGAGTTGACCCACGTTCAAGTACGGATACGGTTCGTAATGCAAACCAGAATTGACGACTACACGAATCGATTCGATTTCCTGTTGCGCGATAGGTTCCGGCATCCTGCCAACGCCCACGATGAAATTCACGCCAGGCGTCGTCACGATCGGGAAACGCGCGTTGAGATCGAATTGGCAGAAAACATACCCTGGAAAAAGAGGCAACTGGATGGATTTTACGCGATCCGTCCATTGCCGCTTCACGGAGTAAGACGGAAGAAAAGGATCAAAGCCTCTGCTACGAAGATGGATGACAACAGTCCGCTCAAAACGGGGTCGTACTTTCAGCGCATACCAGAGGTCCGATTTCATTGCTCGCTCCTGAAAAATCGAGAGGGGTTCCACTTCCAGCGTGCACAGACATCGACTCCCTGTCCATAGCAGGACACCTCCTGTGTCCAAAACATCGCCCCGGGCCGGCACGAATGCCGAAAAATCCTTCTGGGGGTTTTCTACTGATGCGATCGTTAGAATGCCCTAAAAAAGAACAACAACCAAGTTCTTTTTTGAATGAAGATTTGATAATGAAAAATCCTAATTTTCTATAAATGATCGTGACGAATGGGAACCATCGTTCTCCCGATCGGAGTGCCGCTTAAATCCATCCTCGCAAACCATACCACGCGATTCCTATGTACTCGTGCAGCGCTTCACCATTCAATGCAAGTGCTCGCCAATTCGGAACCAGGTCTGTGAGCTTGCCATCGATCTTAGTGAACCGGATCGCTGCGGGAACTACTGCGATGCCCTCCTGACGAAACGATGCTGCAGCGCGGGCCATACTGTTCGCTTCGACAACAAGAGCAATGCGTCCGATTGCATGATCACGCAAAATCTTCGAACCATATACCGCGTTTTCGTGTGTGGATTTAGAACGGTTCTCGATCCAAATCATTTCCGTTGGAACGCCCTCGGATTCCAACACACGCCGCATCGTTGCCGCATACGGCTCGTCTTCGTTAAGCATGCCGCCACACACCAGGATCGGCAGAGAATTCCAATGCTTAAATAGCCACAGTCCATGCTGGAGCCGTTCGTATGTATCCTGAGCTGCGAACGTGTACGGCCGATTTAGCGACGGTGGATGCACCGACCCGGATAAAATCACAATGGCTTCAGCGGATTTAGGAGGGAAGGGATCGGCGTCGTACCACATCTCTAACGGAAGGGAAAAAAACCAGGCAGCCACGTTCATCGACAGCAGCAGAATGCCACCTATACTGATCGTCAAAAGCCACGGTCTGTGTCCTTTCGTAGACCGGCGCCATGCGCTGACAAGCCCCACTACACCGAGAGCAAGAAGCAAGGGAAGCGTCGGCTCCAGATACGACACGCCCGAATCGTACCTCTTTTCGCACCTATAGCGACGATTTATACCGCCAGCCGCGGCGCGCAATGGTCAGCAGTTTCCGCCAAATCAAGTCCTGGCAGACACAGCAGCCAGGGTAATTGACTGAGCGATTCCGCGTGTACTACAGTGCGCGGTTATCTTTGATGACTTTTGGGAGGTGGTGACGTGGTTATGAGACGCTTCTTTTGCGCAGCCACAATGCTGACACTGCATCTGGCGCTAGCTGTTACGTATGCATCCGCTCAATCGACGAACGCTACGCTTGGTGGAACGGTTACGGATTCCAGCAGAGCATTAATCCCTGGCGTAACGATCACGGCCACGAACACGCAGACGGGAATCGTGAATACTGCCGTGACGAACGAATCCGGAACCTACCAGTTCGCCAGCTTGCAGCCAGGCGTATACAAAGTCAGCGCGGAATTGCCGGGATTCCAGACGCAAAGCTATAACGACGTCACTCTTGGCGTCGCGCAACAGCTGCGCTTGAATTTCACGCTACAGATTGGAACTGTGGCGACGGCCGTCGAAGTAACGATCTCAGCCGATACTCTTTTAGCAACGTCATCATCATCGGTCGGCACTGTCCTGCCGGAATACAAAGTCCGCGACCTGCGTCTCGCTTATCGGAACGTGCTGGATCTCGTCTCCACGACGGCCGGCGCCGGCGGTCCCAATGGAAGCAATTTCGCCGGCACACGAACCAGTCAAGTCAACACGACGCGTGACGGAATCAGCGTCCAGGACGGCCGGTACGACAACGGCGTGTATGCGGTCACTTATGTCAGTCCGGACCTCGTCGATGAAGTCCGAGTGATCGTGGCGCCTGCGGATGCCGAGACAGGCCGCGGTTCCGGCCAGGTTCAGCTTGCCACCCGATCCGGCACCAACCAGTTCAAAGGCAGCGTCTTCTGGGCAAATCACAATTCCGCGCTCGACGCGAACACCTGGTTCGCAAACTTTCGCGGAGAGAAACCGGATTACCTGAATCGGAACCAATTCGGCGGCCGGTTAGGCGGACCGGTGATCAAGAACAAAACGTTTTTCTTCTTTCTCTACGAAGGACAGCGCGTGGTTCAGCGCGGATACGTCACCGGTCCTGTATTGGCCGCGCCGACACGACAGGGCATCTTCAGATATTTTCCCGGCGCCCAAAATGGAAATGCGTTTTCGACCACACCAACGGTTGACCTGGCAGGGAATCCGGTAAGGCCTCCAAACGCGACGAGCGATTTGCGATCGTTCAGTGTGTTTGGTCTTGACCCGCTGCGGCCGTCAATCGATCCGACAGGCTGGATACAGAAGACCATCGCGCGAATGCCATTGCCGAACGATTTTACCACTTGCGGAACAGGCACGAACGCACCGACGGGGAACACCTGCGACGGCTTGAATGTCGCAGGATATCGATGGGTTCGCCGGACCATCGGAAACGAAACCGCCAGTGCAACCGGAA
>QHXA01000370.1:4564-5041 GCA_003222755.1 Acidobacteriota bacterium | reverse complement strand
GTATACCGGATCCTGGGTATCCACTCTGTCGCCCAACATTGTGAACGAGTTCCGTTTTGGAAAACGGCAAGGAAGCTACATCCTCAACGCTGAGTTCGATCACACCAACACTGGCAAGGAGTTGCTCGCTTTGCTTCCAACGGGTATTGGCGGCATCCCCTACGTGCCTCAGACGCAACTTTACCGCGGTAACTTCATCAATTATGGTCTCGGCAGCCGCGGCCAACGCAACAGCCTCTGGACGTACGCAGACACACTTAGTTGGACTCACGGCAAACATGCCTTCAAAGGCGGAGCTGAATTTCGAGTCGGGGCAAATCTATCGATGCAAGCGGCGAATTTCTATCCCGTGGTCACATTTGGCGCGGGCAGCAACGCTGTCACAGGCATCGATTCAACGATTCCGGGACTGGTTGCTAATAATCAGACGCTGGCGCGCCAGCTTCTCACTGATCTGTCAGGGAGCGTCACGACCGC
>QHXA01000370.1:0-4551 GCA_003222755.1 Acidobacteriota bacterium | reverse complement strand
CGCAGTTGAAGCCTTCTTCCTGAACGATTCGAAGAATCTAGCGTTCGAGGCCGGTCCCGAGCAGAAAGGAACTACCTGGGATACTCGCGGCAAGCTTCGCACTCTGCATCAAAATGAGTGGAGCGCGTTTTTCAAAGATGATTGGAAACCGCGGCCGAATCTGACTCTGAATCTCGGTATCCGTTATGAATATTACGGGGTGCCATGGGATGAAAGAGGCCTGGGCGGGCATCTCATTGGCGGAGGGACAGCTGGTGTGTTCGGTATTTCCGGCACAAGCTTTGCGGATATGTATAAACCGGGGCGCCTGGCTGGAAAATTGACGGCAGTAGAATTCGTTGGCAAGAACTCGCCGCAACCGGATAAGCAGCTTTATAAAGATGACTGGAATAATTTTGCTCCTGCTGTCGGTTTGAGCTGGAACCTGCCGTGGTTCGGAAAGGACAAGACCGTTCTCCGCGCCGGATACGGGTGGAGCTATCAAGGAGGCGGCCGAGGGCTTTCGCTCGACGGAATCGTCGGCGGAGTTCCGGGTGTGACTTGGGCCACAACTGCGACTAATTTCCTCAACGCATCGCAGCTGGCACTTCCTCTTTCTCGTGGCATGCCGCTTCAGCCGGTCGGTTTGTATGAACGGACGCAGAATGTTTCGACATTCGAGGACAACACGGTCTCTCCGTACATCCAAAATTGGAACTTGGAACTCCAGCGCGAACTGGTAAAGAACCTGACGTTGGAAGTTCGATATATCGGCAGTAAGGGCACAAAGCTGTTCGGCGGAATCCCAATCAACGAAGTGAATATCTTTGAGAACGGAATCCTTGATGCGTTCAACATCACGCGCGCAGGCGGTGATGCGCCCCTGTTCGATCAACTGCTCAGAGGTCTGGTCATCAATGCGGGGCAATCTCCGGTCGGCACGAATGGGGTGACCGGCTCTGCAGCACTTCGCCAGAATACGATTTTCAAGACATTTCTCGCCAACGGGAGTGTCGGCCAATTCGCAAGCACTCTAAACAGTTCCACGACGGTGACAGGTTTCGCCGGAGGTCTCATCAAGAATGGGGCGCTGCCGGATAATTTGATCGTGGTGAATCCGCAGTTCAACAACGTGACTTTGAATGGCAATCCAGGCAATTCCACATATCACTCACTACAGTTGCAAGTCACAAAACGCCTGTCGCATGGATTCACGAATCAGACCTCGTTCGTGTGGAGCCGGGGTCTCGGAGAGGGAGATTCCGATGGTACGGTGAACTACTTGAACGGCCGCAACCGGTCATTGAATAAAACGCTACTCGGATACCATCGCACATGGGATCTCCGCAGCAATGGCACATTCGAGCTGCCCTTCGGTTCCGGCAGGATGCTTCTGAAGAACGCTCCGGGATGGGTGTCGCGGCTTGTAGAGCGGTGGCAATTGGGCGGAGTGTTCAATCTCACGGCGGGTGCTCCTTTGAACATTTCCGTTGGGAGCGCAACGGTTGGGACGGCAGCGTGGAATCAATATTCGGATGGACCGCCAACGATTGTTGGGGATTTCCCGAAGAGTTTGGGAAAGACCACGAAGCGGCCGAATGGAATCATTACGTACTTTGATGGCCTGCAACAGATCCCTGATCCTGCGAAAGGCAGTGTTACAGCGTCACAGACACTGCGGGATTCCTTTAGCAACTACGCCATCGCGGATTCCAGCGGCAAACCACTGCTAATCAATCCGGCGCCCGGAAGTATCGGTACGCTAGGTTATAGGTGGATCGAAGGGCCGCGGACCGTCGGCTTCGACGTGAACTTGCTCAAGCGCGTCAAGATTGCGGAAAGCAAAGAGTTTGAAGTGCGCGTGGATGCGATTAACGTGTTGAACCATCCACGCTTTGCCAATCCCAATCTAAACATCAACAACACGGGATTTGGCCGCATCACGGCAATGAATGCTGATGGCGCGGGAAATCGAACGTTCGTCGTCAATGCTCGCGTGAGCTTCTGAAACTGTAGTGGCGGTCTGTGACCGCCGAGAATTTCGCCCTCGCGAAAATAGCTCAGGGTGAAAAGACGGCCGATGCTCACTACAATTTGTCTCTTCATCCTGCTTCGAGCAGATCTAATCAAGGCCCCACCGTCAGTGCCTGCTGACAGTGGGGCCGTCGTTGTTTCGGGTAAAAGTGGAGCCCCGCGATGGACGGCGAACTGGACGATGGAACCGTTCGAACGGGATGGAAGAAAAGCTGTTCGATTTACGGAACGAGGGCAGGGACATGTCAGCCCTTTTTCGGAGGAGATCCGATGGTCACTTGAAGCGATTTGGTCCGCGGAAAACGGTCTCCAGCCACTAGAAGCTGAGAAGATCATCACCACTTCAACCGGCGTGCGGCTGGCCACTGAGCGAAAGCAGTTTGATCACAAGAAAGGCACCGTGCGTTTCGAGCGGCAGTCTTCCGGCGGAAGATCTGAAGTGAAATCACTCTCGATACCACCGGATACTCTTGCGATTGAGGGCATCGCCGGTGTATTGCGATTTCTTGCATTCGACCGGACGGCACCGTTCGCTGCACACTTATTGAGCAACGAGCCACGTTTATACAGCGTCACATTTGAAGCACGCGGAAAGGAGAGCGTTAAAACTCCAGCGGGCGAATTCGAGGCGTACAAGCTGGAGATGGTGCCGCATGTCGGACTTCTCAACGTCTTTCGGTCATTCTTTCCCAAGGCGTTCTTCTGGTTCAGTGTCGCACCGCCCCATTTTTGGGTGCGCTATGAAGGTCCCGAAAATGGACCTGGCACACCTGAGATTGTTATGGAACTGGATCGTTGATCTGTAGTGGCGATCATAGACCGAGTCGAATCGGCAGCTTGTAAATGCGCTTGCCTGTTGCCGCGGAAATTACGCCGCTGAGACCCACGCGACGTTGCAGCCAATCCAACCGTCTACAATTTATAAGGGTTGCATCGTCTGCAACCCACCCAATTTCTGCCGGAGCAATGCATGAGTCAGAAAGCATTAGTCTTAATCGGCGTGGCGGTAGTCCTCTTGTTTATTGCAGTCTGGGCAATACCCACCCTGGTAGACGTCAACCGTTACCGGCCACAAATCGAAGCCAGGTTGGAAGACCAGCTTGGGCGTGACGTCTCATTAGGCGCGATGCACCTGAGCCTGCTTCCACTTGGGTTTCGCGTACAACAGGTTGTCATTGCCGAGGGTCCTGAGTTCCAGACAGGCCGGCCATTTGCGCAGGCACAGATGTTGTATGTACAACCGAAACTCCTGCCCTTATTTCGCGGAGACCTGCAGATCCACGGCCTCGAATTAAGCCGGCCCACTGTGGAACTTGTCCGAAGCAAGCAGGGGACTTGGAATTTTGCAAGTCTTACAGTCCGTAGAAAGCAAGACGGGCAGCCAGTTTCGATTGAACGTTTGAAGATCCAGGATGGCCAGATTGGGGTGACTGATCTGCAGCAGAACGAACCGCGCACCGTTTACGATCATATTGACCTGGACCTCCGAGACTTCGCTCCGGACAAGGCTTTTTCCATGACTGGACGTGCGCACATAACGGATGGTGGTAAACAAACGATCGCCTTTGATGGTAAAGCGGGGCCCCTCCAGCGCGACGCCGTCGGCCGCACGCCATTTGACGGAAAGATTGAGCTGAACGAAGTATCGCTCGCAGGACTTGAGCGTGTTTTGAACCTGCAGGTCTTAGAAAATTCCGATGCTGTGCTCACCGGCACCGCCACGCTCAAGAACGATCAGGGTATGTTCGCCTCAAACGGTAAATTGGAAGCCCGGACGCCGCGAATTCGCGGAGTCGATATCGGTTACCCCATCAGAGTTGATTACGACTTCCAAGGAAATCTGAATGAAAACACCCTCCAGATCCAGACTGCTGATTTGCATCTGGGAAAGACGCCGATACGTCTAAAAGGCCGCATCGACGGGTCGGCCACGCCGGCTAAAATCGACGTGAACGTGTCGACTTCACAAGCATCGCTTGGCGAAGCTGCTCGGCTTGCTGCGGCATTCGGCTTGGCGTTCAGTGCCGATACGAAAGTCGACGGTCTTCTGAATCTGAACGTCCACGCTCAGGGGCCGTTCAACAAACCACTGATGGATGGAGAAGCTGCAGCGCGGAACGTGGAAATCAGTGGTGGAAACCTGCGACAGCCGGTGCATGTGGACGCGATGCAGTTCTCATTGTCGCCACATGTAATCCAATCTAACGAGTTCACCGCGACAACGGGCAGAACAAACGTGCGCGCCCAGTTCACGCTTTCAGAATACGCGTCGAACACACCTCAAGTAAAAGCCAGCCTTAGTACGGGAAACGCCGAAATCGGAGAGTTGCTGAATATTGCACACGCTTACGGAGTGTCAACCGTTGAAGGAGTGAAAGGATCCGGAACAGCTCAGTTGAACGTGATTGTGGCTGGTCCCATCAAGCAAACGGACAACCTGACGTACAGCGGTAGCGGCGCACTCCGCAACGCAACATTCGAAGCAAGCTCCCTTGCAAAGCCTCTCACGGTTCGCAATGCCGACCTTCGCTTTAACGC
>QHXA01000369.1 GCA_003222755.1 Acidobacteriota bacterium | reverse complement strand
GGTCCACACGTTTCGACCACACCGCGGGCCGCACTGCAGAAAGTGAATGCGGATGTCGGCATCATCGGCGAGCCCGAAGAGATCCTGCTTCAACTCGTCGGCACTCCCCCTGCGCGTTGGAGTGACATCGCGTCGATTTGCTATCGGTTGAAGGGTGACATCATTGTTCAAGGCGGGCCGCACCAGTCGGATATGGCCGAACTTCCGGTCCTGGTGTGGTCTCGCGACACCATCCAAAAACACCAACACCATCATCATCGGTTCGATACACGCCCCGAAGCTCCTGGCGCCGAGATGGAGGTCTCGCGCGGTTGCCCGTATCACTGCACATTTTGCGCGAAAGAAAATTTCCGGACCGATTATCGCAAACGCCCCGTCACAAAAGTTCTGCAAGAGATGGACGGGCTGATCGAAGCTGGCGCTTGTTATTTTTACTTCATCGATGAGATTTTCTTGCCCGATAAGGAACTGCTTACCGGTGTATCGGACCGCAAGGTCAAATTCGGGGTACAAACGCGAATCGATTTGTGGAAACCGGAAATGCTCGATCTGCTTGGACGCGCCGGATGCGTTTCCATCGAAGCTGGTGTCGAAAGCATTTCCGAAGAAGGGCGCGACCTGCTGGATAAAAAGTGCCGGCTCTCCACGGATGAACTGAGTGAGCGCCTGATCTATGCGAAGCAGCGCGTATCGTTCGTACAGGCCAACCTCATCGAATGCAACGTCGATGCGCCTGAGACCATTGAAGCCTGGCGCGATCACCTGATCAGCAACGGCGTCTGGGCGAACAAACCCGTGCCGCTGTTTCCCTACCCCGGATCACCCGATTACACGCGCATCTGGGGAGCACCCGACGACCTCGCCTGGGAGCGCGCGCACGAGTACTACCTGCATGTCTATCCAAAATTCAGCGATGTGCAGGACAGCCGGCCGCTGCCATTGGCCGAGTTGGAGAACGTCGCGTGAAGGGCATATATGCTCAAGAAAATACTGATGACCGCTGACACACTTGGCGGCGTATGGACGTATGCCATCGAGTTATGCCGGGCTTTGCGGCCATACGGCGTCGAAGTGGCACTTGCGACTATGGGCCAGCCACTGTCGGCCGCTCAGCAGCAGGAAACAAGAGGGCTGCAGAACGTGCAGGTTTTCGAGAGCGCGTTCCGACTCGAGTGGATGGATGAGCCATGGGAGGACACCCAAAGAGCCGGCGCATGGCTGTTGAAATTGAGGGACCGCTTTCAGCCGGATCTTATTCATCTCAATGGTTACGTTCACGGGGCGCTATCTTGGAACTTGCCGATGCTCATCGTCGGTCATTCGTGTGTTTTTTCGTGGTGGCAAGCCGTAAATGGCGAGTTGCCGCCGCTCCACTGGAATCGATATCGCGCCGAAGTAACGCGAGGCCTAAAGGCCGCGACCAAAGTCGTGGCGCCTTCCAACACAATGCTGGCCAGCCTTTCTGAACTGTATGGGCCGCTTGCATCCACAGACGTCATTCCGAACGGACGCGATCCTGAACATTTCCGCGTGGCTAAAAAGATGCCGATCATTTTGTCGGCGGGTCGCCTGTGGGATACTGCGAAGAACGTCGCCGCATTGGTCGAGATCGGCGACCAACTGTCATGGCCGCTCCATCTTGCCGGCGAAAACCGCTTCGAGAGCCACGATGCGGAATTGCCGTCCAAGACCGGCAACGCGACACGTCGCCTCCGCTATTTGGGACATTTGTCGTTCCGAGATCTTGCCGACTGGATGGCGCAAGCATCGATATTCGTGCTGCCGGCACGGTATGAACCATTCGGCTTTACTGTACTGGAAGCAGCATTCTCCGGTTGCGCGCTCGTGCTCGGCGATATAGCCAGCCTGCGTGAGAACTGGGACGGCGCTGCCGTCTTCGTATGTGCCGATGATCGGGCTCAGATGAGGGAAGTTCTTGAAGAAATAATACGCGACCCACAGCTCCTGCAAGACCTGGGGCGACGCGCGCGTGAACGCGCGCAACAATTCACCGCTGATCGCATGGCGGGTACATACATGCAAACTTACGAAGCACTATGCGATTCGTTTTCTTTTATCACTCGTTGATTTCCGATTGGAACCACGGCAATGCGCATTTCCTGAGGGGTGTCGCAAACGAACTGCAGAGCCGCGGCCATGAAGTTCGTGTGTTCGAACCGGCCGATGGTTGGAGTCTCCAGAACCTGACGCGGGAATATGGTCCGGCCCCCATTAAGGAATTCAGCAAAAGATTTCCTGCGCTGAAGACGAACTTCTATTCAATTGCCAGGTTCGATTTGGACGAAGCGCTGGACGGAGCCGATCTGGTCATTGTGCACGAGTGGAACGATCACGAACTGGTGCGTCGTCTGCGAGATCACCGCCTGAAAAGCAAATACCGGCTTCTCTTTCACGATACCCATCATCGCGGCATTACCGATCCCCAAGGCATTGCAAATTATGCGCTGGACAATTTCGACGGCGTGCTCGCCTTTGGCCAAGTTATCCGCGAATTGTATGTGCGAAAGGGCTGGGCGCGGCGGGCGTGGACATGGCACGAAGCGGCAGATACGGCCGTGTTCCAGCCGCTTCTGGAAGCAACTCATACCGGCGATGTTGTTTGGATTGGGAATTGGGGAGACGAAGAGCGTACCGCCGAGCTATCGGAATATTTCATTCGGCCGGTCCAAGCGCTTGGGCTGCGCGCGAATGTCTATGGGGTCCGGTATTCGCAGGAGGCAAAAGCCCTGCTGGCAGAAGCCGGGATCCGATATCACGGCTGGATTCCAAACTATCGCGTCCCGGAAACATTCTGCCGGCACCGCGCAGCGATACATATCCCGAGACGGCCATACACTCAGGCTTTGCCGGGCATCCCAACGATTCGCGTTTTTGAGGCGCTCGCGTGCGGCGTGCCGCTGGTCTGCTCGAAGTGGGAAGACGTCGAAGGATTGTTCACGCCGGGAGAGGACTTCTTAATGGCGCGGACGCCGCAAGAGATGAGAACGCATCTCCGAAGCGTCGTTTACGACCCGGAGCTAGCGCGGCGGATGGCACAGCACGGTTTAAATACCATTCGTTCGCGACATACGTGCGCGCATCGCGTAGACGAGTTGTTGGAGATTTGGAAACAGATTTCTGTAGGAGCCAACGTATGCACATCGCCTTCTTCGGCTCGAGCCTGACTTCCGCTTATTGGAATGGGGCGGCGACATACTACCGAGGCATCATTCGAGCTCTGCACGCGCGAGGTTTCCGCATCACCTTTTACGAGCCGGATGCCTACGACAGGCAGGCGCACCGCGACATACCCGACCCGGAGTGGGCACGGGTCGTCGTGTATTTCGCAGATCGGGAGTCCAACCTTGATCCTCTACTTGCAGAAGCCAGAAAAGCCGATGTCGTTGTGAAGACGAGCGGCATCGGAGTGTTCGATGCGTTCCTGGAAGCGGCGATCCCTGCGGCCGCGCGGCCGGATGCGGTTACGGTATTTTGGGATGTCGATGCGCCTGCAACTCTAGATCGGATCGATCAGAATCCCGCGGATCCATTTCGTTCGCTGATACCGAAATACGACATGGTCCTCACCTACGGAGGCGGCGATCCTGTTGTTCGCGGGTATCGCAAACATCGTGCGCAATTATGCGTGCCGATCTACAACGCGCTCGATCCAGCGACACATTATCCAGTTGAACCGGAATCGCGGTTCGAAGCGGACCTCGGCTTCCTTGCGAATCGGCTGCCGGATCGCGAAGCGCGCGTACGCGACTTCTTTTTTGGAGCGGCCGAAATGCTGCAGGGCCGCAGATTTCTGTTTGGCGGCAACGGTTGGGAGGGCGAGACAATGCCGCCAAACGTTACATACATCGGCCATGTTTTCACCGCAGATCACAATGCATTCAACTGCACGCCACGAGCGATTTTGAATGTCAGCCGCGACAGCATGGCCCGTTATGGATTCTCACCAGCGACACGCGTGTTTGAGGCCGCTGGAGCCGGCGCTTGTCTAATCACGGACGCTTGGGAAGGACTCGATCTGTTTCTCGAACCAGAACGTGAGGCACTGGCCGCAAGGAGCGGGCGGGACGTAGCCGATCTCTTGGAAACCCTGAAGCCTGATCGGGCAAAAAGAATCGGTCAAGCCGCCCGGCGCCGGGTGCTGGAAGAACATACATATGCTAAACGCGCTGAACAAGTCGAGGCTGTCCTCGAAGGGAATACCGTCCGGGCAACATAGTTTAAAAATTGCCATTCTTGGGTTGTCGATTACTTCCTCGTGGGGCAATGGCCACGCCATCACCTATCGGGGATTGATGGCGGAACTGGTGCGTCGTGGCCATCAGGTTCTGTTTCTCGAACGCAACATGCCATGGTATGCCGAACACCGCGACCTCCCCAGAACACGTTATGGGCGGGTCGAACNNNNGTTATGCAAATGACATTCGATCAGCCGACTGCGTCGTCGTGGGGTCTTATGTTCCCGACGGCATCGCTGTCGGCGAGTGGGTGACTTCGGTTGCGTCCGGCGTCACGGCGTTCTATGACATCGACACGCCAGTCACTCTGGCGAATGTGGATCTTGATTCATGCGAGTACCTTAATCGGAACGTGTTGCGGAAGTACGACGTGTATCTCTCCTTTACCGGCGGCCCGATTCTGCACCGCATCGAGAAAGTTTATGGTTCACCCATGGCGCGCGTTCTTTACTGCTCCATCGATCCAACGGCGTACTCTCCGGAATATCAAATTAACCGGTGGGACCTTGGCTATATCGGCACGTATTCCGACGACCGGCAGCCGCTTCTGAACGCCTTGCTCGTTAAGCCTGCGCGGTTGTGGAAAAGAGGCAGATTCGTTGTGGCGGGTCCGCTATATCCGGACAGTATCGCGTGGCCGGAGAACATTGAACGTATCGAACACTTGCCTCCGCAAGGGCATCGCGATTTCTACAATGGCCAGAAGTTCACGTTGAACATCACTAGAGCGGACATGATCAAGGCGGGCTATTCCCCAAGCATTCGTTTGTTCGAAGCTGCCGCTTGTGCGACGCCGATTATCACCGACTACTGGCGTGGCCTGGAAACGATCTTCCGGCCCGACGAAGAGATCCTCGTCGCTGAAACCGCAGACGACGTGCTCCGATTCGTCCGCGACATTTCGAATGAAAAGCGGTGTGAGCTTGGGTGGAATGCGCGCCGGCGCGTGCTGCGCGAGCACACGGCGGCGCACCGTGCGGAAGCGCTGGAACGGTACATTCTCGAATCCCGCAGCAAAGCAATTTGTGGTGAACCTGTAATGTCATGACAATCACAGCCCAGAAAGCGATTCGAGATCTTCAGCCGTGGTTTCACAACCTCCACTTGCCTGATGGAACGCAAACGGCGCCCGATCATCAATTAGGCGATTTCCCAAGTTTCAAATGGAAGCAGATCGCACGGCATGTGCCTGCAGATCTGAAGGGTTGGCGCGCTCTCGATATTGGGTGTAACGCGGGATTCTATTCATTCGAACTGGCGCTCCGTGGCGCGCACGTGGTGGGGATCGATATCGATTCCCATTATCTGCGGCAGGCGCGGTGGGCTGCCAGGCAGTTCAAGCTGGAGCAATCGATCGATCTTCGTCAGATGCAAGTTTACGACCTCGCGCACACTAAGGAAGCTTTCGATCTGGTCCTTTTCATGGGCGTCTACTATCACCTTCGATACCCGCTGCTCGCGCTCGATGTCGTGGCTGAAAAAGTGAAACGCATGATGATTTTTCAGAGCCTCACTATGCCCGGCATGAAAGTCTACAAAGAAACCGAGGACCACGACATCGACGATCGCGATGTGCTGAACGAACCCGGTTGGCCTCGCATGGCATTCATCGAAAACCGCTTCGCCGGCGACCCCACCAACTGGTGGATCCCGAATCATGCGTGTATCGAAGCGGTCCTGCGATCCGCAGGTTTCCACGTTACTGCACGGCCTGGACATGAGATCTACGTCTGCAAACCGGGAAAAACAAAATCGAGCGAGTGGGATCGACGCGAATTCCTGTCGGCGGTAGGAAGGCGAGCATGAGACGCACTGAAGCGCTTGCGCGCGGGCCGAACTCGTAGGGCTCTAACGGCGTCCGCGGCTTCTTTCATCGATGCGCAGCTGAGAATGCGTTCCCGTATAGCCGCAAACAGTCATAAACGTTGGGAAGGGTCGGTCAAACGTGACCAGCTGCGAGTCACGCCGGCCGACCCAATCCCGACTTCAGGCTTCGATGATGATCTCCGGGT
>QHXA01000368.1:10223-12643 GCA_003222755.1 Acidobacteriota bacterium | reverse complement strand
CGTCGCAATCCCCCACTGCCGTTCTCAAGGACTTTTTGAGCGGCAATTTCCCCGAATGCGGTATTGACATCGTCAAGAGCTGCAATTGTACCGCTTTCCACGCCGACGGGACCGGATACGATTACTCGATGGCCGGCACGGTTACGGTTAAGGGATTTATGTATAACGTCCAAGTCGTGGATCAAGGCAGGACGTTTGCTTGTGGCGATTTCGGTAACGGAACGAAGAAGTGGGGCGTTGGCGCGGGCGCCGGCGATTGCACACTCCAAGGGGGTGGGAGCCCAACATTCTCCAACGCCGCTTTCCCCATCACAAATCAGGCAACAGCGTCCGGTCGAACGGCGTCTGGGGGTGGCGGGGAGTTGATCAGCAAGACAACCGACGCGGTCTCTTGTGCCGCGCAGGTTCCTGCCGGAGCTTGCACACCTAACCCAGTTCTCACGGTGGACAAGACTTGTGTTACGACTCTCCAAGTCCAAGGTACCTCGGTCGTTGTACGGGTGGACTATACTGGCCAAGTCCATAACGGTGGGAATGTTTACCTCAATAACGTCCAAGTGACCGACACTGCCGCCGGCACCCCGGCGACTCAGACGTTCCCGGCTTCAGGAGGGTTTACGTTGACCAACTCCGGAACTGGCGGTGCCGACAAGTGCTATACCAACGGCTTAGCCACTTGCCCAACACTGACAGTGCCAACCGTCGGTCAACCTCCAGTAACCGGAGCCGCCAGTTACTTGCCGAACAGCTTGGTCGCGATCAATCCGGGTCGAGCACAATTCTCCGACACGGTTCGAGCGACAGCGACCGATGCCTTGTTGAACCAGCCGGTGGCCTCCCATCCCGTGGGTCAGGGATATACGGCTCAATGCTTGATCTGTCCGAATGGCGTCTGCCCGACTAATCCATAAGAGGGACATGAAACCTGAAAATTGATTGGTATTTGGTGATTGACAATCAATTTTCAGGTTTCAGCGCAGGCCAGACTGCTATGATTCGCTGGATGCTCGCATTGATCCTTCTCGAAATTCCTATCGTGCTGTTTTGTCTTTCAGGATGCAGCACCACGGAGACTCAGGCAGCTCTGGCCGACGGTAATTGTTCCTTGCCTGCCACTCTTGTGAGAAACGCGTCGCGTTGGAACGGGTGGGGAGTGGATGCCGCCAATACTCGTTTCCAAGACGCTCGAACCGCCGGTCTTACTCGCGAAACTGTTTCGAAGCTCAAGCTCAAGTGGGCATTCGGATTTGCTGGAGCCACTGAAGCCTCGACACAGCCGACGGTCTTAGGCGGGCGCGTCTTTGTGGGCATTCGGGACGGTACCGTGTATTCGCTCGATGCGCGAACCGGCTGCGTCTATTGGGTATACAAAGCGGCGGTGGCCGTGCGGACGCCTATTGTCATCGACGACAGCGGCTTAATTGCATACTTCGGCGACATGCAGGCGAATATGTATGCAGTCACCACGAACACTGGGGAACTGAAGTGGAAAACCCGTGTGGGTGACCATCCATACGCTTCCATTGTCGGCGCAGCAAAATTAGCATCAAACCGGCTTATCGTTCCTGTGTCCGGCGGAAATGAAGAAGCCGCCGCTGCCTTTTTGGATTACGTATGTTGCAAGTTTCGAGGAAGCGTTGTGGCGCTCGATGCCGAAACCGGACAACAAGTCTGGAGGACCTACACCATTGCGGATGCTGCAAAACTGACAGGCCGGACTGCCGCAGAAACGGAAGTTTGGGGACCTTCGGGAGCAGGCGTGTGGTCTTCGCCGACTCTGGATTTCGAGCGTAGAGCCATCTACGTCAGCACCGGAGTCAATTATTCGGACCCTCCAACTCCAACGAGCGATGCGGTCCTCGCTCTGGACATGGATTCGGGACGGCTCTTATGGGCCGCCCAATTCACCAGCAAAGATCGGTTCAATTTCGCATGCTTTGCGGCGCGCCCTTTGAACCAAGACAACTGTCCCCCTGCACCGGGGCCAAACTACGGCATCGGGATGTCTCCTATCCTGCGGAAACTCGCCGGTAGTCGGATCTTAATTGTTGGCGACAAATCTGGAGTCATACACGCGCTGGATCCGGACGCGCAGGGAAAGACTGTTTGGCAAACCCGGATCAGCCGGGGCGGCGTCATGGGGGGAATCTTGTGGGGAGCCGCTAGCGATGATACAGGACTGGCCTACTTTCCCATTTCGGATTGGGATGCGGCGAACCCGGCAGCGGGAGGCACCGTCGTCGCGCTGCGAATTGCTAGCGGCGAGAAACTGTGGTCAACGCCCGCTCCGAAGCCGACTTGCGTCGGCGCCGCTGGATGCAGCGCCGCGCAGGCAGGTCCAGCAACAGCTATTCCCGGTGCCGTTTTTGTGGGCTCCTTCGATGGACATCTTCGCGCGTATGCTAATGCCGACGGCGCAG
>QHXA01000368.1:9609-10150 GCA_003222755.1 Acidobacteriota bacterium | reverse complement strand
GCGCGCGGTGGCTCACTAAACCGCTCGGGTCCTACGGTAGCCGGGGGAATGGTCTACGCCAGCTCCGGCTACTCGCAAATGCCAGCGATTCCCGGAAATGTCCTGCTGGCGTTCTCTGTGGACGGACAGTAGCGGTCTTGACTCAATTGCGGATGAAAATTGAACATTGATCACTGATGATCAGTGCGCCTACCCAACGTCAATTTTCATCCGAGGATTGCTTGAAACCGCGACCCGTGCAGTAATCATTTACCAGAAGTTTCGTATTTCATCCGGACCATCACATCACTTTGCCGTCACCGTAATCGTGGCCGAAGCCGTTCTTCCTGTGGCATCATAGGCAATGGCCTTGATCGTGTAAGAGGCATTGTTTCGGTTTGGAACGTTCCAAGGTACGGTATAAGGCGCACTGGTCGTCGTGCCTAGAAGACCACTCCCGACGTAGAACTCCACTTTCGTTACACCTACGCTACTCGTCGCCGTGGCGGTAACACTCGCCGTTGTACCGCGAGCTAGCACCATTCCACTCACGGGGCTCGTT
>QHXA01000368.1:6237-9576 GCA_003222755.1 Acidobacteriota bacterium | reverse complement strand
AACTGTTACTACCGTGGAGTATCCCACGTTGCCGGCGATATCGCGTGCTACGGCTTGCAGCGTGTGTCTGCCCCCGGCCGATGTACCCGTATCCCACAAGAATGTGTAAGGCGCGGCCACTTTACTCGACTTCACCACACCGTCGACAACTAGATCTACCTGAGCTACGCCCGTGTTATCGGAAGCGGTGAGGTCTACGCTCAAGACCCCGGAGACCGTCGCGCCATCGGGCGGATTCGTGATGGAAGCGATGGGTGGGACCGAATCTGAAGGAGGCGAAGCGGAACCCGAAAGCTTGAAGGAGTGCACCTGTTGATCCGGGGTCAGAAATGCAACCTGTGGTTGGTCCGTCCGATAGACGATAAACCCTGGATCCCGTACGCCGCTGGCTATATTGTAATTGTTATAGTTGAGGCCAATGAGAGCGGGGGCGCTCCAGGTGTTACTGAAATAGCTGCGCGTGTAGACTTCGTTCCAGATCAACGTGCTCGAGTTGATGGGCTGGTACGTTAACCAGATGGTCCCGTCGGCAGCGACCGACATTCCGAACTGGCTGCACCGCTCCAGGTACGTTTCAAATGGGATGAAGGTCTTAGTACCATCCGCCCGAATTTGCGCAACGGTCGCATAAGTCTGTTTGAGAAAGACCGAATTCATGCTCCCATACAGAGAATCAACGAAGACGGTTTGGTCATGATTGCTCTCATAGGCCAGCAGAATGACGTTGCGCGTGGGATCGGGGGCGGCGGCCAGAAAAGGAAACTCCCCTTCCGGTCCGTTCGCCCCATCTACAACCTGCGAGATGTAATCGGTCGTCATCCAGTTCAAAACCACACTGTTTGAACCTTCCGTGAAATGAAGCGCACTGATTTCGCTGTAGCTGTCCCGCTTTATAAAGGCCCAGATGCTCCTGTCAGCCGGATGTTGGGCCAGAACCATCGAAGACAGCACAATGCCGTATGAGCTTGGAAACGTGACCGGAAACTGCACGGCCCAATTGCCCGACGGGCTACGATAGGCGTAGCCCGTGGTCAGGTCACCGACGCGGTAGCTAAACGTTTGTTCATTCCAAGCCATCATCAACGCGCCGCTCTGCAGACGAATCATCGACATCGCACGAGAATTGCTGTCGCCTAACGGTTTCGTAGAAATCAAAGTCGCCGAAGTAGGAATTGGCGAGCCACTGAGCTTGTATTGACTGGCGAGGACGTGGCCGCCGTTGAAACTCGAATCGTAGGACAACGTCCACAATTCGGTTGCGCTCGTGAAGACATAATCCGTTTCGGTCTGGTAATAACCTGGATAGGCATGGAGAAGGAACCGAGAAGTCTGGCCAGTATCCTCATCGCGGACGTAGGCCCAGGTGTCCAGAGTCATTTGCGCGTTCATTTTCCTATGCAGCAGGGCCGTCCGGGCGCCGTACGTTGCGATTGCTTTGCCGAGTGGTTCATCATACGCGGCACCGACAACCTGTTCCCCAGCGGAAATCGGACAAGCCGGAGTGATGACGGTTACTGCATTACTCGCAGCCGATCTGTTTCCGGAATAATCGATGGCCATCACTGTATAGGTTAGGGTGGTCGAGGACGACACGTAGTTCGTGTCGGAAAATGTGGTGCGAACCGCGCCGATGGTTGTTTCGACCCAGTCGCTCCTATGAATCAAGTAAGCTTTGAGCCCGGAACCTCCCGCCTCATCAGTAGAAGCGTTCCATGAAAGATTCACTTGTCCGCAAGTCGCCACAGTGGCGATGAGGTTTGTTGGTACGGAAGGCGGGATCGTATCTGCCGCCCGTAGGACGGCCGGTGAAAATAATGCTACCAGAGCGATCGCGAGGATCGCACGGATCGGTAACTTCCTTGTCAGTCTTCTCAGTATTTTCAATTGTTGTTAACTCCTCTCAGCAGGCTGACGAGGCGCCATACGGACCACGACCGCGTGAGGTACCCCGTTGGCACGCCGGCAACCATCGGGTTTCAGTGTCACAATCCCGTGAATTAAGCGCGGGATTGTTCGCTATAACCCTTTGAATTTTTTGTGGACATCAAGCTCAAACGGCCAGGACAGCGTCACTTTCCGAACGGGGTCTGGTTGCGGATGGTTCAACAAAGTTGGCGTCGAGTCGTCCAGGTTTTAGATTGTTGTATCGCAGGTGAACACGAACTGGGAAGAAGAGCTTCATTCTTAGGGTTTGTTTGCCCACGGACTAAGGTTGTGCGGTGGCTTTCCTAAGGTGTTCTGCTTAGTTTTTGGGCCCAGTTGTGGTGAGCTGTGCGGCCTGCTAGCCCAATCTAAAGAAACGGAGCAGCGTCGCGTCATCGGATCGCGGGGAGATCTTCCAAAAGGACTGCAGGGTGATCAGGGAAAATCCTTAGTTCATTACTTGTCACCATGCGAACATCTTTTCCGGCATTGAGGAAAAGGCCCAAAGAACTCACGTTTACGCGCGCGCGCATTTCCACGGGAATACTCGGACTCGACGACATACTGAAGGGTGGAGTTCTACCGCTGCGATCCTACCTAATCCGCGGAAAACCCGGAACGGGGAAGACGCTCTTTGGCTTTCATTTTCTCGTCAAGGGAGCGGCTGATGGCGAACCCGTGCTGTTCGTCAGCCTCGCCGAGCCCGACGCTCAACTGCGTTTTGAAGCCAGCACGCTGGGTTTGACTCTCGATCGGGTCTCTATCCTGGATTTGACGCCGGCGCCGAAAACATTCAAGCAACTGCCGCCGTACGACATCTTTTCTCCGTCCGAGGTCGAACGCGAGCCGTTGCTGCAGCAAATCGCGCGGAGTATTGAAATCATCAAGCCGCGGCGAATCTTCTTCGACAGCATGCTGCATTTCCGGTACGCCGCCTCCGATACGTTTCAGTTCCGGCGGATCGTGCAGTCATTCATCCGGTTCGCGGAACAACACGGCGCAACGGCGCTCCTGAGCTCTGAGGAAAGCGCACTGTTTCCAGATGACGATCTGCAGTTCATCTGTGACGGCGTCATTCACTTGGAACTTCACGACGACGAGCGCATCCTCACTGTCCTGAAATTTCGCGGTTCTGATTTTAGGCCTGGGCGGAACATAGTTCGGGTGACATCCAACGGTATGGAGGTCCGGGCCGGCTGATCGCCCGCGAAGGCTCCCTTCAGTCGCTTTTGCCGGGCCTCTTCTTCAACTCCGAATCAATGATTTTTTCGAAGGCGGCTAGCGACTGCGCGCCGGTGAGAACCGTACCGTTGATGAAGAAAGTAGGCGTTCCAGTGACTCCAGCATTCATGCCCATCTCGAGATCCGATTGAATCTAAGCCTGAAACTTCCTGGCGGCCAAGCATGAATCAAACC
>QHXA01000368.1:5125-5992 GCA_003222755.1 Acidobacteriota bacterium | reverse complement strand
AAACTCAACGATGGTCACCGGAGCCTTAGCATCGCCTTTTAGCCTGGTTGGATCGTAGGTCACCTCACTCTTGGGGGGTGGCGGCAGGAGAATCTTCACGACTGCCTGCGCCCGAAGACCTTGAGTGTAGTTTTGGCGAGCGGCCTGTGCTTGCGCCTGTTTGACTGCATCTCGAACTTGCTCCCGTACTTCCTGAAGTGGACGGTTCTTCAAGGCCGTCTTATTCGCCTCATAGGTGGATTGAATGTCCTCTCCTGCTGGCTCGCTCACCTGGACTTTCTGCTCGAGAAGTTTCACGATCGTGAGTCCTTGCTTCTTTGCCTCCGCCTCGAGTAGTTTGTTTTCGATAAGGGCTTCTAACGCCTGGCTCTTGAGAGTATATTCTTGCCGCTTCAGCTTCAGCATTTCCGTGTGAAGCATCGGTTCCAGGTCCGCTTCGTAAATCGGCTGACCATCCACTGTCGCGAGAGCCTCATTCGAGATCACGGCGCGTTCTGCCGATCTCGCACACCCGAAAGCCAGACAGCATGAGATACACGCCACCAATGTCCATCTTGAGCGGACAGTCCGCATAGTTCGAATCTCCAATCTGCTGATTGCGCGAGGTTATTGTTGCGCTAACATTCGCCGTATGGAAGTTAAAACTGCGGCAGGACAAAGATTACGTTTCGATGGGAATACCGGCAAACAGGTCGGCCACACGGCACGAAAATTGGGGCAGGAGTGACGTGGTGAGCATGTCAGGTTCGGCGAGCGTCGCGATCAACTCCAGCTGCGCATCCTTGCGCCGAAAGAGTTCGACACGCCGCCCGCGCCAGTCGACGATCCAGTACTCACCGACGCCGCGTCGTGAATACAGTTTGAGTT
>QHXA01000368.1:0-5009 GCA_003222755.1 Acidobacteriota bacterium | reverse complement strand
TGAACTGAGCCAGACAACATCAGGAGCCACATCGTCGTCTTCCGCAAAGATCAGGCCGGGAGCTTCGATGGCTATACCGTTCCCGAATTGCTCCGACCACTGCTGGAGCTTCGACCATACGCGGCTGCAAACGAACTGATGGTTAAGGTGTGGCTGTCTCGACACGTACAGTTCTCCATCGATGATCTCGTACCGCTTGCCGTCATTTTCCGGAAACGCCTCGAGGTCGGAGGAAGTAAACCGGTCACTCGCTCTCATTTGCTTTTTCTCGGTTGAAGAGTTCTCAAGCCCAATATAGCACGGTGAATTCGCTAACAGAATTCCCCTCCTCCTCGAGCTCCTCGAGAAGGAGGGGAATCCGCCACCTTCGACGCCTACACGAAATTTCCGGTGTCTACCCAGTTTTCACTGATCAGTGTCCACCAATCCAAAGCGAGGCCTTTGGTGAAGTACTTGTACGAGAGCCAGGCATAGCCGCCTTCTCATTCGGACTGATTTCCAGATTGTCGTCGTAACCTGCGGCGACAATGGCGTGACCTCCGTAATACTTGCTCTTCGGCGCTGGGTACGCAACATGAGCATTTGCCGGTGCGTGCATAAACTCGTAGACGGGGAAACCGAACATGCTGGGCAAACCCGCAGCCAGATACGTCTTGATCTTATCGAGCAGCGCCTGACCGCTCACATCGGGCGTATCCAACCTCAGATATTTGATTGCTTTGAAATTGTCTGCGAAGGCGTAGCAAAACGAGCGGTACGCCATGCGTAAAGTGAGAGGGAGCAGCGCCAATCTGAAGCTCAGCGACAGCACGCCGATCGCGAGTCCCATATTCCCTCCAAACAACATCGCGAGCCCAAGCAAGCTGGTGTAGATGAGATCGACAAAAGCTATCCAGAGTCCCATGACGTAAGTCTCCTTTATTCGGACCAACTATAGTCGGGCCTCATACGGCGGAGCAAAACGAGCTTGGGTGTTCAATCCCGAAAACGTCCGTTTCAAAAGCGGACAACTCCGCGGCGGACGGGCGGCCCCACGTTGTTGATAATGCAGTCACGGTGCAATGGCGCGTAGAGTGCTAACGCAACGTCATGCTGAATGATCTCCGCTTTGCTCTCCGGACTCTCCGTCAACATCCGGGTTTTGCTCTGACGGCGATTTTTTCGATCGCACTGGGCATCGGCGCGGCATCGACCATTTTCAGTCTGGTGGATGGACTGCTCCTGCGTCCGCTGGCCGTTCTGAACGCATCGCAAGTGGTCACGCTGCGTTCGGTGGCGCCGACTGTCAGCGGCTCACAGTTTGCGGGCGCGTCCGGCGCAATGTCCTATCCCGATTTTGCCGATTTCCGCGACAGGAACCGGTCCTTCGATGGGCTTTTAGCCTATCAACTGTCGGTGTTCGGCTTCGCCCGGGACGCGCAGTCCCAGCCGCAAATGAAGATGGGATTCCTGGTCAGCGGCAATTTCTTTCGCGTGCTTGGCGTTTCGCCGCAACTTGGCCGCGGCTTCAATCCGGAGGAGGATCAGGTTCCAGCCAGGGACGCGGTGGTCGTGCTTTCCTACGATTTGTGGGCGCATGAGTTCGGACGAGATGTTTCCGTTATCGGGAGACACGTCAACCTCAGTGGCACGGATTTCACAATCGTCGGCGTTGCGCCGGAATCCTTCAAAGGTCTGGACCAATTTATCCGTCCCGCTTTCTTCGTTCCGATAATGATGGGCGCGAAGCTGCCTTCCGCGGCAAATGAAAACCTTCTCACCGGCCGGGACAAGCGCACCTTCATGGTCAAAGGCCGCCTGAAGTCCGGGGTTTCGATCGAGGCGGCGAATCAAGAAGCCGCCGGTATCGCGAAATCTCTTGAACAATCCTACCCGGGTACCAATCGCGCGATCGGAGCGGGCGTCGTTACCGAGATTCAGGCGCGGCTGGCGCTGTTACCGTTCTATGCCGGCGTCGCCGCCTCGCTATTTTTCCTGGCCGGGATTGTTTTGCTTATCGCGTGCTCGAACGTTGCGAACCTCACCCTCGGCCGCAGCCGGAGCCGCGCCCGTGAAATCGCAGTCCGATTGGCCATTGGCGCCGGCCGGCTCCGGCTCGTGCAGCAGCTCATGACGGAAAGCCTGGTGATCGCATTGGCCGGCGGGGCGCTCGGCTTGTTGATGGCCGAGACCGCGGCCGAATTGTTTTCGAGATTGGAAATCGTGGGCGAGACTCCGATTCAGCTCAATTTCCAGTTGGATCATCGCGTCCTTTGCTTCACGCTTTTCGTGTCGGTTGCGAGCGCTATCGTTTTCGGCCTGGTTCCCGCGATTCAGTCGGCCAGAACCGACCTGACGCCCGCGCTCAAGAGCGGCGAACCGGAATATGGGCGAAAACGATTTTTCGGGAGGCGCGCCCTCGTCACCGCGCAAATCGCGGGTTCGGTCGTGCTGCTGGCTGCTGCTACCGCCCAATACCGAAGCTCCGTAAAGATGCTCTTCGCAGACCATGGCTTCCGCCGTGACCACCTGCTCACGATGAAATTCGATCCATCGCTGATTGGCTACACGCCGGCCCAGACCGGGCAATTCTACAAGACGCTCATCGATCGCACGCGGCAAGCGCCTGCCGTGAAGTCGGCGGCGCTGGCCTTGTTTATTCCCCTGACATCCACCATCCGGCAGCAGGCGGTCATTCCCGAAGGGTACGCCTTTCCGTCCGGCCAGGAGAGCACCACGGTTCTGGAGAGCACTGTCGATGAACATTACTTCGAGACGCTCGATGTCCACATCTTGGAGGGCCGGGGCTTTCTGCCGGCCGACCTGGCCAATTCGCCTCGCGTTGCCGTTGTCAACCAGGCGTTCGCACGAAAATATTTGGGGCCGAAACCCATCGGGAAGCGCATCCGGCTGAACGACGCCAATGGACCGTGGCTGGAAGTCGTCGGCGTAGCGGTGACCGGCAAGTATCTTGCGGTCTCGGAGCCGCCGACGGAGTTTCTGTACCTTCCGCTCAGTCAGGATCCCCAGCCGCGCATGACGCTGTTCGCGGAATCCTATGGCGATCCCGCAGCTCTTGCGGGTCCGCTGCGTCAGCTCGTTCATTCGATCGATTCGAATCTGCCGATTTTCTCTGTCCGCACCATGGACGACATCTTCGAACAAACTTCGGTGAAGACCCGGGACCTGACCAACGGAATACTCATTTCCGCCGGTCTGATCGGTTTGAGCCTCGCCGTGGTGGGCTTGTTTGCGGTCGTGGCATATCAAGTCGCCCGCAGAACTCGCGAGATCGGTGTCCGTGTCGCGCTCGGCGCGGGGCGTTCCCAGATTGCCGGAATGGTTCTGCGGAGCGCAGCCACAATGAGCGTAACCGGTATCGGCATTGGTCTCGCATTGAGTTTTGCTGCGGCCCGCGCGAGGGGAGCGCAGCCTCTGCAGCCGTTCGATCGCCTGGTCACGATCGTCGTGCCTGTCAGCCTATTGCTCACAGCGCTTCTGGCTGCCGCGCTGCCGGCCTGGAGAGCGTCTCGAATCGATCCGCAGCGCGCGCTCCGACAAGATTAGGCGTCCGGTGGACACATACAGGCCAATTCGGGGCTAATTCGGGGTCAGACGTCTGACCCCGAATTAGCCCGACTTTGACGTGGCCGTGCTGGGAATCGGCCGCAGCTTGACCCGCGGCCACACTCCCGCTTATTCTTGCTATCCGCTTGATGCGGCTTTTTGTGTTTCTGATAACTTCCGGCTCTCAAGTATCTAATACTCAACTGCTGACATGATCCCGTCTCAACACAAGCCCGACTCGCCGTCGGTTGTGCGATATTTCCGCCGGGCCGTCAGTGCTCTGCCTTTCGTTTCGCGGACCCTTCAACTCATTTGGCGCGCTGCGCCCAACTGGTCGGCGGTCTGGGTTCTCCTTCTTTTCCTGCAGGGGTTTTTACCGCTGGCGATCGTGTACCTGACTCGGCCGCTCGTTAACGGAATCGCTGCAGCGGTTGCTCGCGGCGGCGGTTGGGAAACGATACTTTGGCCTGCGAGCCTCATGGCCGCGACGCTGATCCTGACCGAGTTGCTTCGCGGCCTCTCGCAATGGGTCCGCACAGTCGAGTCGGAGCTCGTACAAGACCAGATTACGTCGCTCATCCACGACAAGTCTGTTGAAGCGGATCTGGCATTCTACGAATCTCCGGAGTTCTACGATCACCTGCATCGCGCGCGGGCGGAAGCCGGTTACCGGCCGATCGCATTACTCGAAACGCTGGGCGGGCTGCTGCGGAACGGCATCACGCTGGCGGCCATGCTTGTTGTGGTTGCCAGCTATGGGCTATGGGTGCCTCTGGCTCTGATGGCGAGCACGTTGCCGGCCTTCACCGCCGTGCTCCGCAACGCGGTCCGCGAGCATGAATTCCGTAGTCGCGCGACTCCGCTCGAGCGGCGCGCCTGGTACAACGACTGGCTGATGACCACAGCGGAGGCGGCGAGCGAAGTCCGGCTCTTCGCGCTCGGCGATTACCTGAAGTCCGGTTATCAGAACCTTCGGGAACAACTCCGGCGAGAGCGGTTCCATCTGGTCCGAAGTGAAAACGCCGCGCAACTTTTCGCCGGCGTTTCTGCGTTGGCGGTGACCGGCGGCGCGATGGTCTGGATGGTCTCGAGAACAATCGCAGGCATGATGTCTTTGGGAGACCTTGCGCTTTTTTATCAGGCATTCCAGCAAGGTCTAAGCCTGGCGCGAGCCCTTCTGGAAAATGTCGGGCAGCTCTACCAAAATTCGCTGTTTCTCGGAAATTTGTTTGAGTTTCTGGAACTCCAGCCGAATGTGATTTCACCGAAAGAGCCGGCTGCGGTGCCCGCGTGCCTTCGGTCGGGCATCCGCTTTCAGGGCGTGACGTTTCGTTATCCCGGCAATGGGAAACTCGCGTTGCACGATTTCAATCTCACGATTCGGGCCGGCGGGCTGGTCGCGATTGTCGGCGCCAACGGGGCGGGGAAGAGTACGCTGGTGAAGCTGCTGTGCCGTTTCTATG
>QHXA01000344.1 GCA_003222755.1 Acidobacteriota bacterium | reverse complement strand
GAAGAATACGTCGCGCTCGGCGTTGAACCTAGCAACACGAGATACGGATGGATACGAAGGTAAAAATTTTGTAACTATTCAGCTACGAGATCTGACCAATGTTCAATTCTCAATTCCCGATGTTCATCCGATGAGACGCAGACTTCGGATTTTGTGCCGCCTCTGTCTCCTCGGATGAGAATTGAGCATTGGGAATTGAGCATTGGTCAGATTTATCAAAACGTGCTGAATAGTTACAAAATTTTGAAAATGGACGAATCCTGCATCGGGACGGTGGTTTGATTTTCATGTTGATGTAACGCGAGACCCCTGACATCAGAGTATGAACTATTAACTTCTCGCAGCCGTCGTTTTCCACCGTGCCTGCCACTTTGTTCGCATCGTGGCTCGGTCGACCTCCTTGCCGCGCAGGTAGACCTTTTGAATTCGCCGTGTATTGGTGATATTCATTAGCGGATTGGCGTCGAGCACGATGAAGTCGGCGCTCCTGCCGGTCGCGACCAAGCCTGTATTCATGCCTGCGATTTCGGCAGCGTCGCGCGTCGCCATCACAATCGCCTCCATCGGCGTGAAGCCCATGGTGATCCAGCTCTCGAACTCCATTTGGTTGTACCAGCCGAAGCCGCGTCCAGCCGCTCCGTTGTCGCTCCCGAAGACGAGTTTCATGCCTGCGTTGATGAATTTTCTGGCCACGTCACCCATCGCCCTCGATTCTTGCTGGGCGCGCTCGACAACTTCTGGTGTCATCTTTTTGATGGCGTCACCCTGCTGCATCTGCACCTGCTCGCGAGAGAGCATCTCCCATAGCAGTGGATCGTCCCACTCTTTGGGGCCCATGGCGTTCAAGTTGCCGTGTTCGGTAAACCAAAGCGGCCGGTCGCCTTTGGCGGCGCGCTCCCTGATGATCGCGAGCAGTTCGTCGTCGGGTACTTCGCCCTCGCGAACAGGCATGTGAGTGGCTCCGACCAGGCCCGCTTTGTAAAGTTCCTTCGCATCCGCCAGCTTCACGGTGTGCGCCGCGACAGGCAGATTGTGCTTCCGGGCCTCGTCGATAATCGCTCTATAAAGCGCCGGCGGCAGCGTCTTCAACTTTCCTTGCCGATCGTCCACCCAGATCTTGACGAACGCGACCTTGTTCTTGACATAGTCCTGAACGGCCCGTCGAGCTTCTTCCTCTGTCGTCACGGGGTACATCACGTCATTTCTGGAGGCATGGCCAGTTGCACCGGCTCCCGGCCACGATATCCCCGGGCCCGCCGTCCGAAACAGCGCCGCGTTCGGTATGACCTCTTCTTGGATGCGAAACGGCAGGTCGCCCCACGGAAAGCGCCCCGTCTTCGGCATTTTGGGATCGCGCGGGGCCATGAACAGGTTGAGATGATCGTCCGGCATGATCTCCCGTTCAGTCAGATCGGCAATGCTCACAACACCACTGAACCCGAGATACGCGTAGCGCTCCAGATGGTCGACGAGATTCTCGCGCGTGAAGTTTTCTTTTGCTGTCGTTCCTTCGATGACATTTTCGTAACCAAGGTGGCCGTGCATATCGACCTTTGCAGGCATGACGGTCTTGCCCGTTAAGTTGACACGGGTCGCGTCTGCCGGCACCGCAATCTCGCCCTTGCGGCCGACTGCGGTGAACTGGTCATTCTGGATCATGAACGCGGAATTTTCGATGGGAGCGCTGCCGTCGCCCGTGATGAGCAGCGCTCCCTCGAAGACAGTTGCATTGGTCAGAACCGTCTGGCTTGGCGCAGGCGCAGAGCAACCTGCTGCCGCCGCCAACAGACACGCCGCGACGACGAGATGCGTGGACACCCTGCCGATCATCGGACTTGCACCTTAACCATCCGGGAAGCCGGGCGGTAGGCTGGAATCCACAGAGTCGGACGGCTGGCCGTTTTCTCTACTGTGAGATCGCGGACTTCATACGAAGATGGCATAAAGAATTCCGTCGATTCGCCTGTTTTCATGTCGATGCGGTAGATTCGGCTGCTATTGAAGTCCGTCGTCCAAACGATCTGGTGCTTATCGTCAACGGCAACGGTGTAGGGCGATGGAAACGGCGGAGTGTAGGGCTCGTTGCCGGGGATCAGCGGATATTCCTTGATCCCGGGTTTATTGGGATCGAACACCGCGATCCTGCCCGCCCAGTACAGCCCGGTCCATTCGCGGCCTTGCGCGTCCATATCGCCGCGCCGTGGCCCGGAACCCGGCGTCGGCGTGGGATAGGCCATGAACTGTTCCGTTTTGGGATCAAACAGGCCAATCTTGCCCAGGCGGAAAAGGTTCATGATCGAGCGGCCCTGCGCATCAGTCTCCATGTCATAGGTGTCATCATCGGTTCCCTCGGGAACCGTGTAATGCTTCACCTCGCCGCTCTTCAAGTCGAGCCGGTGTAGCCCCTTGTCGAGGTACCAGACGTTACCGCCCGGACCCATTCCAAACATGTTGCTGCCGGAAGCCCACGGTGTAAATTCTTCGGTTCGGGGATTGAATCGAATGATGCCTCCGCCCATGCCAAATACGACGTTGCCTTCGGGATCGAACGCGAGGTCATGCGCTCCACCTCCGGGATTGCCGGCGCGCTGTTGTCCTTCGGCGACGATGCCGCCTTCTCTTCCCATGCCCGGCAGAACCTTATAAGGGAATTCCTTCACCTGGCCGGTTCTCCGGTCGAGTCGGCCTAGAACGTAGCTGAAGTGATCCGTGTAATAAGCATACGGACCTCTCGACTCCAGAATGATGTCGTGAGGCCATACAAAGCGCCGGTCTCCACGAAGTATATTCAGGTCCGCCTTACCGCCTCTAGGGATGTCGTATTCCGTCACGACAAGACGAGTAGCTGCATCACTTGTTGGCCGGTGCCGCAGTTCGAACGGGATCTGGTCCGAAGAGCCGGGACCGC
>QHXA01000343.1 GCA_003222755.1 Acidobacteriota bacterium | reverse complement strand
CAATTCCGGTCGGTTTCATTTCGATGCCATTTCGCCCGGTGACTATCTCGTATTCGCGTGGCAGGAGATCGAAGAGGGTCTGTGGCGCGATCCGGATTTCGTTCGACGCAACGAGGCTTCCGGCAAACTCGTGCGTATCGGTGAAGCCGGCCGCGAGGCGATTGAACTGAACGCCATTCCGTTCGCTTATTGAGCTGAGGCAGACATGGGCTTCAAGGCGAAGTAATCCGGCCATAGGTCCGTGGTCTTGCTTCCCGCTGGCCCCGGCCGTTTCCGAACACGTCGCCCCAGTGATCGGAGTTCCTTGTTGAGTCAGGAGATACTGAGCGGCACTGTATAATGCTCGCGGGAGAATCGGTCCAATGCCCTCCGAACGAAGGCTGTCAAACATGCGATTATTTAAGAGCGCGCTTCGTCTTCCCTGGATGTTGTCTATCGCCATTCCTCTCATTTTTGCGCTGCCTGTGACAGCGCAATGGCTCGAGTACCCCACGCGCGGCGCGCCACGAACACCGGACGGTAAACCGGATCTCAATGCTGCAGCACCCCGCACTGCAGATGGAAAACCAGACTTCTCGGGCATGTGGCGCGCAGCTAATCGTTTGCCTTGCGATGGCGTCAATCGCGTATGCGGGGACCTTCCCATCAGCCCGCAGTTTGGAAATATCGGCGCGGGCGTCGAAGGCGGTCTCCCATATCAGCAGTGGGTACAAGACCGCATCAGGCAAAAGCGTGCGAGCGATGACCCTTATACGCGTTGCATTGCGCCGGGTGGACCGCGCATGCACATGCTGCCCACGATGAAGAAGTGGGTGCAAAATCCGGATTCATTAATCATCCTTGATGAATACAACGCGAGTTACCGGCAGATCTTTCTCGACGGCCGCCAGCTCCCCCGCGACCCGAACCCTACCTGGAACGGTTATGCGACGGGCCATTGGGAAGGCGACACGCTCGTCGTGGAAAGCACCGGTTATCGCGATGACCAGTGGCTGGATGCGGCGGGCAGCGCCATCACAAGCGGTGCACGCGTGACCGAACGTATCCGCCGCTTGAACTACGGAACGCTCATAATCGAGCTTTCCGTGGACGACCCGAAGGCCTACACCCGGCCGTGGAGCGTAACGCTGAAAGAGGATGTGGTCGTCGATACCGAAATGATTGAGGCCATTTGTGCGGAGAATGAGAAAGACGTGCCGCACCTGAATGCTGTGCCGCGATAGCCTGGTTAATGTCGTCTGTCGGGGCGATAAAGGGACCTAGTCCGCGCGTGCGGGTCATGTTTAGAAGCTCAACCGCCCATTTAGCTGGATCACGCGTTGTCCGCGGGTGCTTCGCGCTTGTCCGAATGTTGCGCTGTTGATGCTTGTGCTGATGCCCGTTGGGTTGAATTTGTTTAATGCATTGAACATGTCTGTTCGCAGCTGCAGCTTCACCTTCTCCTGAATCGTGAAGTTCTTGCCTAACGATAAATTCAAATTCCAGAATCCGGGACCACGCACGGCGCCCCAGCCAAGGCTGCCGGGCCGTGCAGCCGCAGCAGAGGCTTGGATCACGGGAACCTGCGCGAATGCATTCAAATTGAGATATTGAAGGTTCGGCCTCTCCCTCCAATCCTCATTGATTGGGTTTTGGGCGAGAATGTAGTAGGGCCGTTGATGATAACGCGACGTACTCTGAGTGATTCCAAGCGGTTCTCCCGTCGCCGCGTAGAAAACACCGCCGACCTGCCACATTCCGGCGATTTGACGGATGATACGATTGCCGACGTTTGAAAGCTTTGGCGTGTCATATACCCATTCGCCGACGAAATTGTGAGTGATATCACCCGCTCCAGGCCCCTTCTCGATTCGGATGTCGTAGAAATCCTGAAGCCGCGAGTTGTTATCACCTTGATACCAGGCTCCGATATCGCCACCCCCGCCATACGCCAACGCTTTGCCCCACGTGTAATGCACGCTACTGCTCAGACTGTGGGAGTACCGCTTGCGCAGTGATGTTTGCCATGAAACGTAGGACGAAGTCTGCGATTGATCGAGGTAGTAGTTAACGAGCAGTTTCGGATTGGGACGGAGACCCGTCACTCGATCGGGTTCGTTGGGAACGCGGTTCAAGAGAAACTTCCGCCCGAGCACTCCGACGAAAGACGTTTCCAGCACGAGATCGGAAGCCAGTTCGCGCTGAACTCCAAGTGAGTAATGAAAGGTGTAGGGACTCTCGAGATTGGGATTTATCACCTGATACACACTCGTAAAGCCCTCCTCTTTGATCTGCCGCTCCACGATTGGACGAAAATCGTCGTTGTACATTGGATACTTCAGCCCATATCTGATCGCATCCTGACGGCTAAACACGATTCGCCTCGGCGCCAGTGGGGAATGCACACCCGACCAAAGCGAAGCCATCATTTGCGGGCTGAACAGAACACCGGCCCCGCCGCGCACCACGGTTCTGCCGCGTCCATCGACGTTGTAGGCGAATCCAAAGCGAGGCCCGAAGTTCACCGCATCGCTGTTGTATGCGTCGTCGAGTGGACGCACAGGTCCGACCGTCATGTTGCTGATGTTGAGACCGTCGGGATTCACAAGAATGCTACCCGCGGCATCTTTCGGTTTCGCTACCATGTGACCGAAGAAGTCATAGCGCAAGCCCAGATTGAGTGTGACTTTGGGATGCACACGCCAGTCGTCCTGAATGAATAATCCCCATTCCGACAATTTCGCCGTGTATTCTCCCTGTCCGAACGATATGTTCACACTGCTCGGTATATTCGCCAGAAGGTCCGGCAATCCTGTGTAGGTCCAGGCAACGCCTTCCACGTTGGCGCGTTGACAGCAGTGTTGGGTATATTGCGCGCCGAATTTGATGGAATGCTCTCCAGCGTGCTTGGAAAACTTCTGGCTCAACACTTGTGTGGGCCCTGTAAGTATGACGATCTCCGGCGCCGGAGTGCCGAAACCTAAATTCGTATTGATTCTTCCGATGCGGCGGCCGTATGCGAACTGCTCATTTGGATTCACGGGATCCCGAACATTGAAACAACATGCCAGATTGTTCGTGTTGCTCCAGTTCGCGCCGTATCGCGTTTCTGACGTCCAGGTCGCTCCGCCGGTCACGAAACTGATGGTTCCGCGCGTGTTCTTTACTTGCAGAACCGTTGTCCAATCCGGATCCAAAAACGTGGCAATGACCGGCTGGTTTCGATAAGGACGTCCGCGGGTGAACGTCAACGCCAGATTACTGGAGGCACCGAGCCTGATGTCACTTTTCAGATCGACGTGATTGTCTCTTCTGCGATCGGCTGCGCTGCCGACGAAAAGTGCCGTGTTGCTGGTTGGGCTTGCCGGCGGCTGATTCGGCAGGGGCAGGAACTGCAGCGATAACGCATAGGCAGGATTAGCGGCAAGGATCTGATCTCTCAGGAATGGCGTCGGAACATTACTTTCGACACGCTGAAACCGCGACTCGCGATAGCCTTCATACGCTCCAAACAAAAACAACTGGTTCTTTCGAACGGGACCTCCGAGCGACCCGCCGAATTGGTTGTAAGTGAATGGCGGTTTTCTAGCCAGGAACGGATCTCGCGCATTCAGGTTTTCCGCCTGAAAATTTTCAAATAAGCTGCCGTGAAACTGGTTCGTACCTGAACGGGTGAGCACGTTCACCTGCCCGCCGAGCACTCCGCCATATTCAGCCGGAAGGACACCCTTGACCGTGCTCACTTCGGAAATGGCCTCGAGGCTCAATGTATCCACATAGCTGGCGGCATTGAAATTCTGAGCTCCGCGGCTTTCCAGGTTTCCATTCGCGTCAGTGCCGTCAACCGCAAATCCGGTCCCGCTTCGGCCAACGCCATTCATGCGAAGGCCTTCAGAAGATCCACCGCCGGCCGTTGTCACACCGGTACCGATGTTGAGAATTCCGGAAAAGTTGCGTCGCGCCAATGGCAGTTCGGTGACTGTCGCCATTGTGAAGGTCTGCTGCTGCTCCGCTGAGACTGTGTTTACCAGTGGCGCCGAGGCTTCTACCTGCACGGTCTCCGTCGGCTGTCCAACTTCGAGCGTGTACGTCTGCCGCACACTCTGGCCGGCCACAAACTGAATGCCTGTGGCCTGATACTTCTTGAAACCGGAAAGCTCAATCGACAGCGTATACGTACCAGGACGCAGGAAATCGAATTGAAATTCACCTGTCTCCGTCGATAGTTTTGTCGTAACCGCGCCGGTCTCCTGCTGCGTGAGATTCACAGTAGCGCCGGGAATCCTCGCACCGCTCGTGTCCACCACCGTGCCGTAAACAGTTGCGGTGGTGACCTGAGCCCAGCCGGACATCAGGAAAACAAAAAGCACAACCACGAAGATGACAGCCCACGTCTTGACCATTTCCCCTCCAACCCGGTAGATGATGCTGTTGAAGATAACTGCAGCAGCCGCCGTGCGCAACCAAGTAACTCGCAGAGGCACGATGAACTCAATTCCAGTAGCCTTGACTCTCCTCTAAGCTGAGATCACGCGCTTCGAGTGGTCGTGTCCGGCGTCAGCATAGCAATTGCTCGC
>QHXA01000342.1 GCA_003222755.1 Acidobacteriota bacterium | reverse complement strand
GTCTGGCGATAGAGAGCATCCCAACTCTGCGCGAATTGTCCAAACTGGAAAGCCCCGAGACAAGCCAGGCCGCCAAAGAAAGAATAGCGGCCATTGGGCACCTTGCCATGCAAGCGGATCAGTTCGCCAACATGGAATATGACTTTCTATTCGATAAGAAGAGTCGCCTGTTTGCCATCGGCTACAACGCCAGCGAGCGCCGGCAGGACTCCAGTTATTACGATCTGCTCGCTTCGGAATCCAGGCTCGCAAGCTTCGTGGCGATTGCCCAGGGGCATGCCCCGCAGGAAAGCTGGTTTGCTCTCGGACGTCTGCTCACGACTTCCGGAGGAAATCCCGTCCTCGTCTCCTGGAGCGGCTCGATGTTCGAATACCTGATGCCGCTTCTGGTAATGCCGACTTATCAGAACACACTTCTGGATGAGACTTACAAGGCGGCTGTGAAAAGACAGATCGACTACGGCGCGAAGCGAGGAGTGCCCTGGGGTATTTCAGAATGCGGCTATAACACGATGGATGCCCATCTGAATTATCAATACCGCGCATTCGGCGTGCCCGGCCTTGGTTTCAAGCGCGGACTGGCCGAGGACCTGGTGATTGCGCCTTATGCATCCGCGCTGGCTTTGATGGTCGAGCCCGAAAAAGCATGCTCGAATCTTCAGCGCCTTGCTGCTACAGGCCTCGCAGGCAAATATGGCTTGTACGAGGCCATTGACTACACGCCGTCACGCCTGCCGAAAGGCCGGGCGAACGGGGTGATCCGTTCGTTCATGGCGCATCACCAGGGTATGACTTTCTTATCGCTGGCCTATCTGTTGCTGGACGAACGGATGCAAAAACGGTTTGAATCGGATCCCGCACTTCAGGCGACCACGCTGTTGCTCCAGGAGCGCATTCCGAAGGGTACTCGGACTTATTCACATAACGCCGAGCTCTCCGACGCACATACCCGCTCCACCAATCGAGAAGCCCCGCTGCGCGAGCCCGCACACGCCCACACCCGAGATTCAACTGCTGTCGAACGGCAGTTATCACGTGATGGTCACTAACGCCGGCGGCGGCTATAGCCGCTGGAAGGACATCGCGGTCACACGTTGGCGAGAAGATAGCACGCGAGACAACTGGGGTACATTCTGCTACATCCGTGACGTGACGAGTCATGACGTGTGGTCGGTTGCTCATCAGCCAACCCTCAAGCCGTCGGAAATCTACGAAACCGTTTTCTCGGAGTCCCGAGTCGAGTTTCGGCGCCGCGATAACGGCATCGATACACACACTGAAATTGCGGTTTCTCCCGAAGACGATATTGAGTTGCGGCGTATCCGCATCACAAACTCCTCACGGACACGCCGCGTGATCGATGTGACCAGTTATGCGGAAGTCGTTCTGGCGGCTCCGGCCGCTGACGCATTGCACCCGGCCTTCAGCAATCTGTTTGTGCAGACAGAGATTCTCCCGGAGCGCCGGACAATTCTCTGCTCTCGTCGGCCTCGGTCCGCCGGAGAGGCTACGCCGTGGATGTTTCACCTCATGGCCACTCAAGCCCCGACGGGTGGGGAAGTTTCGTATGAGACGGATCGAATGCGGTTCATCGGCCGTGGAAACACCGCTGCGGATCCACAGGCACATTCGGCGCCCCTCACGGGAAGCCAGGGTTCCGTGCTTGATCCAATTGTCGCAATCCGCCGTCGTTTCACTCTCGATCCGGAGGAGACTGTCTGTATCAACCTGGTCTACGGTGTAGCCGAAACGCGAAACTTATGCATGGAGCTGATCGATAAATACCAGGACCCCCAGTTCGCCGACCGCACATTCGATCTCGCATGGACGCACAGCCAGGTGCTGTTGCGGCAGATCAATGCGACCGAAGGCGACGCACAGCTATATGGGCGACTTGCCGGCTCGGTGATTTACGCCAATTCGTCACTGCGGGCGGATCCAAACCTTCTCATCAAGAACCGTCGCAATCAATCCGGATTATGGGGCTATGCAATCTCGGGCGATTTGCCGATCGTATTGTTGCGAATCGCAGATCCAAGCCAGATGGAGCTCGTGCGTCAGCTCGTGCAAGCACACGCATACTGGCGGCTAAAGGGACTTGCTGTCGATCTGGTGATCTGGAACGAAGATCAGGCTGGCTATCGACAGCCGCTTCAGGACCAAATCATGGGATTGATTGCAGCCGCCGTTGAAGCGGACGTGACCGATCGGCCCGGAGGGATACTGGTGAGACTCGCCGAGCATATATCTTCTGAGGATCGGATTCTGCTACAAACGGCCGCCCGCGCCATCATCACTGACAGTGATGGCTCACTCGCGGAGCAGCTCAGTCGCGGGGTTTTCCCTCCCACGGTCGCGGCAGTCTATCAGCGCCAAGGCGGTCGCAGACCGCCTGTACAACCGAAGTTAAAGCAGCCCGAAGCGCCGCCCGATCTGATTTTTTCCAACGGATTCGGAGGATTTACACCGGATGGCCGCGAGTACCGCATCACCTCGACACACAACCAAAGGACGCCCGCGCCGTGGGTCAATGTCATCGCGAACAAATCTTTTGGAACGGTGATCTCTGAATCCGGCTCAGCCAATACGTGGAGCGAAAATGCCCATGAGTTCCGCCTCACTCCCTGGTGCAATGATCCAGTGAGCGATCCAAGCGGAGAAGCCTTTTACATCCGCGACGAGGAAAACGGTTATTTCTGGTCGCCGACCCTGCTGCCCTGCGGCGGCACGATGGCGCATGTCGCCCGGCACGGCTTCGGGTACACGGTATACGAACACATAGAAGACGGAATTCGATCTGAGTTGTGGGTTTATGTTGCCATCGACGCATCCGTCAAGTTCGCCGTAATTAAGGTGCGAAATGATTCTGGCCGGCCGCGCCGGCTCTCGGTCACGGGCTATGTCGAGTGGGTGTTGGGCGACCTGCGGTCCAAGTCAATGATGCACGTGACCACCGAAATCGACGGTAATACGGGCGCGCTCTTCGCGCGGAATCCATACAGCACGGAATTCGGCGATCGCGTTGCATTCTTTGACGTCAATGATGCGTCTCACACACTCAGCGGTGACCGGACTGAGTTTCTGGGACGCAACGGCAGACTTTCGAGTCCGGCGGCGATGAGACGCTCGCGACTGTCCGGCAGAGTGGGGCCCGGTCTGGATCCCTGTGCGGCCATCCAAGTTCCATTCGACCTGGCGCAAGCCCAGGAGCGCGAAATCATCTTCACTCTGGGCGCCGGACAAAACGTGGATGACGCTCAAGACCTGACCCGGCGGTTTCGAGGACCCATTGCGGCACGCCGCGCGCTCGAAGCTGTTTGGCAGTACTGGAATCGGACACTCGGCACCGTGTATATCGACACACCTGATCCTTCGATCAACGTTCTACAGAATGGCTGGCTGTTGTACCAAACGCTTGCCTGCCGTTTCTGGGCGCGCAGTGGCTTCTACCAGCCTGGAGGCGCGGTCGGTTTTCGCGATCAGTTGCAGGATGCGATGGCCCTCATCTACGCCGAGCCACGCCTCGTACGCGAACACTTGCTCGTCTGCGCCGCGCATCAGTTTCAGGAAGGGGACGTTCAACACTGGTGGCATCCACCCTCGGGCCGCGGCGTGCGGACGCGTTGCTCCGATGATTATCTGTGGTTGCCGTTGGCCGCCTGCCGCTACGTCTTGGCCACCGGCGACACGGGCATATTCGACGAATCTATCCCTTTTATCGAAGGCCGGCAGATAAGGACGGACGAGGACTCTTATTACGATTTGCCCGTCCGGTCAGAAGCAGCGGCCAGTCTGTATGATCACTGCATACGCGCCATCATGTGGGGGCTTCGATTCGGTGAGCACGGACTTCCACTGATCGGTTCCGGTGATTGGAATGACGCCATGAACCTTGTGGGTCAGCATGGTAAAGGCGAAAGCGTCTGGCTGGGATTTTTTCTTTACGAAGTGCTCATGCGGTTCAGAGATATCGCCGGTATGCGTGGGGACACGGCTTTCTCGGAACGTTGCCAGAGTGAGGCGGCGCATCTACGACAAAACATCGAGCACAACGGTTGGGACGGCGAGTGGTATCGCCGTGCGTACTTCGACGATGGCACACCGCTGGGCTCGGCCGCTAACGCCGAATGTCAGATCGATTCGATTGCTCAAAGCTGGTCCGTTCTATCCGGCGCTGGGGACTCGGAGCGCTCGCGGAGCGCGATGCATGCGGTGAATGAGCGTCTCGTGCGGCGAACCGATCGGTTAATTCAACTCCTCGATCCTGCATTCGACAAGTCCGCCTTAGAGCCTGGGTATATAAAAGGATACGTTCCGGGAGTGCGAGAGAATGGCGGACAGTACACACATGCCGCAATCTGGTCCGCAATGGCGTTCGCAGCTTCGGGCGAGAATGACCGAGCGTGGGAATTGCTCCAGATGATCAACCCTGTCAAACACGGTGACTCACCTCAGGCGACTGCGACCTACCATGCAGAGCCGTATGTCGTCGCAGCCGACGTCTACGCGTTGCCGCCTCACACGGGACGCGGTGGATGGACGTGGTACACGGGCTCAGCCGGCTGGATGTACCGACTAATTCTGGAATCGCTCCTCGGACTTCGAGTCGAAGCTGACAAGCTGTATTTTGCTCCACGCGTTCCTTCAACCTGGAATGCATTCAAGGTGCACTATCGCTATCGAGAAACCGTCTACCACATTTTAGTCCGACGCTCACCGACCGGAAATGCGGAAACCAGCGTACGGCCGGATTCCGTTATCCAACAGCAAACTCACATCGTTCTGGTTGACGACCACGAAGACCATGACGTTGAAGTGCAGGTTGCCTGGTAACCGTGCCACACGGTAGAAAATTTTAATTACTTCCCTGCCAACCCTTCCGTCAGTTCAATCCGCGTTCCGATAGGATCCACAATGAACCCGATCTTCAGTCCCAGATTCAGCATCTCCCGATAAGGAGCGTCGATCGTTACCCCATCCGCCTGGAGCTTCTTCACAAATGCTTCAAGGTTCTTCACCTCGAAACCAATGTGATCGATCGTTCGGCCTTTCGTCGGAGCCGGAGCCGTTGGGCCGTTTGCCGGCAGAAAATCCACTTCGTTGCCGTTGAACATCGCGGATGGAAGATTCCGGCGCGATCCAATGCCGGCGCCAAACGTCTTCACATACCACTGACGCGCCATTTCGCCGTTCTGCGTCGTCAGGTGAATATGATGCATGACGACCGGCAGCGTCTGGGCCTTATCTTCGAGAAGTTCCAGCCGAAGTCCGTCCGGCATTCCGACAAATGGTCCTTGCACCTGAACGTTCACCGCCGCGAGCTTCGCCTTGATGTCATTCAGGTCCTTCACCGATAAGCCAAAGTGATCGGCGGTTGAACCAACGGAACCCGCCGTAGGCTCAGCCCTATTGATAATGATGTACACGCCGGGAAGCCGGAGCATCTCGAGTGTGCCTGTCTTGGTCACCTGAGCGCCGAGTGCCTCAACCCAGATTTTCTTCTGGGCCTCCGGATGTGTCCGATGGTGACGCCGGTCTCGTTCGGCGCCGTCAGCTGGGCAAAGGCCGTCATTTGGGCGAACAGGAAAACTACTAGACCAGTGAGAAGAATCTGTTTGCGCATGGCGGCGTAAGCTATCACGGGTTGTCCTTACTCGCAACTACCGTGACCGCCGTGCTGAAGATGAAACTCGAATTCCTCACCGAACAACCGCAACGCGCTCATGATCGGCGGTCCCGGCATATTGATTAGGGCGCAGTACCCCTTGCCGCGATTGAAGTCGATGATTTTCTGGAATTGATTAAACAACGCTGCATCACCTTTGCCTTGGCGTATACGCTCGAGAATCGTCGAAAGCATTTCCGTTTCCATGCGACAGGCCGGACACTGTCCGCATGATTCGCGAGCAAAGAATTGCGCAATCCGAAGCGTTTCGTCGACCATGCAGGTTCCTTCGGGATAAAAACGCATAACGCCACAGCCGAGCGACGAACCCGCTTGGTTCAGCGATTCGGGATCGAGGGAAATGTCGAGCTGATCGGCGGTCAAAAACGCGCACGAGGGACCGCCAGGAAGAATCGCCTTCAGCTGTTGATGATCTTTCAGGCCACCCCCAACGTTTTCGTACAACTGCCGAAGCGTTGTGCCAAACGGTAGTTCGTACGCGCCGGGATCCCTCATTTCTTCGCCGAGACAGAAAATCATCGTCCCCGGGTATTCAGGGGTACCGAATCTGCGGAACCACGTTGCCCCATTGCGAACGATCGGCGGAACATTCGCAAGAGTCTCGACGTTATTCACAACCGTCGGCTTGCCGAACAGACCCGCGGCTGCGGGATATGGTGGTTTTTGCCGGGGCTTGGGCGGTTTCCCTTCGAGTACTTCGATCGCAGCGGAGTCTTCGCCGGCCACATAGACGGTCGGCGCGGGATGAACGGTAACTGTTATTCCGCGGAGATACCCGGCCGCTTTGGCGTCATCGATCGCCGTCGTCATCCGCGAGAAGCACTCGTCGTAGGTCTCGTTGAGGTAAACGTAGGCGCGTTCGGCGGCAATTGCGCGAGCAGCGAGGATAATGCCTTCGAGCACGAGATGAGGCCGATACTCGAGTAGCACGCGATCTTTGAAGCTTCCGGGCTCGTCTTCGCCGGCGTTGCAGATGATGTATCGCGCGTCAGCATCAGTCTCGGCCGCAACGCTCCACTTTCGTCCGACGGGAAATCCCGCGCCGCCACGGCCCGTAAGGCCGGAAGCGATAATTTCGTCAAGAATGTTTTTCGTTACGGCCTGGTAACCGCCAGCCGCGCAGTATTCTCCGAACGTCTCACGATGAGTCGGCCGGCCTTGTGGAAACAGAATCATGGCACAGAGTTCGCACCGCTGCGCGGTGCATCTAGAACAATCCCGCGTCCAGCAACTGGTAAATCAAATCCTTGAGTGAGTCCTCAATCCCGTGGGTCAGCCGCTCCACGGGTGCGCCGCCTTCGGCGTGGGCAGCAATGTCTTCGACGTCCTCTCGCTTGACGCCGGCATACCAGACTCTTTGGGGAGCCGGCATAGTCGCCGAATTCAATCGTCTCGGCGGGAACTGCGCCGAACTTCACTTCAACGTCCGCTGAACTCTTCAACTTGTCAGTCAATTTGTCGAGTAGCTCGCCAGAGCCGCGCTGCTTGCAATCCTCGTTTTGGCAAACCAGAACGTACGTGCAGGCCATGCTTATACCGCCAACACCCAATCCGGCTCTTTGAGAATCGCGGTCAACCGGACTTTGTCCGAGGCGTTAGGCAACACTTCTTCCAGGTGCTTCGCATACGCTTCGGGCGAAAGCAGCTCGCCTTCGATACTGTATGTCTTTCCTGCAAATTCGCCGATCGACCGATGGAACTTCAGATCCGGCAGCTTGAGCTTCGGCTGATTTTCAGGAATGAGCTTGTTTAACGCATCCATGAGTCCGACGACTTCTTTTTCGTAATGCTGTCGTGCGAGTTCATTGAGCCGGTCACGATCGGCTGGGACGCTGGTCTTGCCTTCGTCGTAGCGGCCCTTCAGCCCCCACACATAGAACCAGTATGCCGAGGAGGATGCATCCACGCCGAACAAATCGAGTGCCACCGAAAACCATTTGTTGATGTGCTTCTGAATGAGATCAGTCGGCACCTTGTGCGCTTTCACAACTCGTGTGAGACCGGTGTGGCCGGTCAGCAGGTGATAGAACTCTTCCTGAAGCATCGGCGTCATGCTTGCGCCAAGCGGCTTGAAGCCGGAATGATTCAACATCGTGAGCTGATATTTCCCGTCGCGATCCACCAACTCGGTGTAGCAATAAAAATCCAGCCAGTCCTGAACATCCTGATTGAATGCGCCGAGTAAGCGGCTATTGTTGAACGCGCGGCGCTCGAGAAGCTTCTGGGCTTCGAGCTTGCCCGATGAACCAAAATACTTCACGAGCAGATAGCTCATCTGCGTACCGTGCCGCATCTCCTCACGCATGATCTTCGTTGCCGATTGGAGGTCGTACTCAGTCGGCGCCGTGTTCAGCAGATTGCGCTGCTGCTCGACGGATGCAAACTCCGTATCACCTTGATATGTGATGAGGTGAAGCAGCGCGTCGCGGACCCGCTGGTCCGGGATTTGCAGGACGGTCTCCCATTTCGGACGGCCGGCATAGTCGCCGAATTCAATCGTCTCGGCGGGAACTGCGCCGAACTTCACTTCAAATTTGTAATCGTTGAATCTCGAGGTATCGAGGCCGATCTCTTTCTGCCACTGCCGAAAATAGTCCGTCCAGTCATCGAATGTTGTTATTTTTGCCATATGTCATCTCTAACGAACAGAATGTTGCCATTTTGCGCACGCCGGAGGCGTGTCAGGAAATTAGCCGGGGGTTAAGCGAGCGGGAGCGAGCGCAACCCCCGTTGTCGAAGCAAAGACGTATCCAGGGGTACGCAAAAAACGCATACCCCTGACTAATTTCCTAGCACCGCTCGGTGGTGCGGGCCTTTCACTTCCCTTCAAACT
>QHXA01000341.1:947-6095 GCA_003222755.1 Acidobacteriota bacterium | reverse complement strand
GTCTGATGACGCCGCTGATGCCCTATCGCGATCGAGCGTTCACGATCATCTTCGATTTCATCGCGCACCGGCTTATGATTCAGTCATCCGACGGCACTACCGAAACTGTACCGCTCGAGCCGCGCACTGTCGCCGATTTTTATCACCTTCTGATTTCGGCGTTGCGCCGGATGAACATTGATGTCCGTATCTGGACCATGCCAGTGGAAGTGTCCAATCCAATACGTTTCGAAGCCGATGTGACGCATTATTCTTACGATCCAGAAATGGCGAACACGCTCTGGCGAATTCTCGTTTCAATCAAACCGGTGTTCGAGAGCTTTCGATCAGAGTTCATCGGAAAGTGCAGTCCGGTCCATTTCTTTTGGGGCAGCTTCGATCTGGCCGTAACTCGATTTTCAGGGCGGCGTGCTCCCGAACGACCGGGAGTAGATGCGGTGGCCCGAGAATCTTATTCGCACGAAGTGATCAGCCACGGATTTTGGCTCGGCAGTGGTACTGTAACGGAGCCTGCCTTTTATGCATATGCGGCGCCTGAACCCGCAGGCTTCAAGGATGCCTCAGTGCATCCAGCGGCTGCATTTTACAGCACCGATTTTTCAGACTTCATTCTTCCATATGAAGCGGTTCGCACGGCCAAGTCACCACACGAGGATCTGAAAGCGTTTCTGACCAGCACATACAATGCGGCCGCGGATCTTGCGCAGTGGAATCGTGCCGAACTGGAACGGAGGAAACAATGACGGATCCGGCATGCTCGCACATCCGCCACATTAGCGATGTCAAGCATCCGAAAAAGCACGAATGTGAAGAGTGTGTGAAGACTGGATCGGAATGGGTTCATCTGCGCACGTGTCAAACATGCGGCGGAACACGATGCTGCGACTCATCCCCAAACCGGCATGCCAGCAAGCACGCGCGCGCTTCATCTCATCCGGTCATCGCGTCCGCCGAACCCGGCGAGCGGTGGCTCTACTGTTTTCCTGATGATGCGTTTGCCGAATACTGACGCAGTCGGCCGGCAATGTACTGCAATTGTGAAGGGAGCGAAAGCTTTTGGTGTATTATGCCGACAAAACCTCAACACCAATGAGTATAGGAGCGCGCGCATATGAAAGCTCACCTTCCGATCGCGATTCTTGTGCTGCTGTCTATTGCCGAAGCTGCGCAGCAAAAGCCTGAGAAAAACAACATGGATCTGGTGGGCTATAACGATCTCCAGGCCCGGAGCGCCTACCAGCCGACGATACACAGACAAGGCCAACGATGGATTGCCTACGTTGGCCACCACGGCGGCTCGCAATTAAACCCGCTCACCGGAAAACAAGAGAACAACGGGACGTCGGTCGTCGATGTGACGGATCCGAAACAGCCCAAGTACCTCGCTCATATTCCAGGTGAGCCCACTACACCCGGAACAGGCGAGTCCGGCGGGGCGCAAATGGCTCGCGTCTGCGATGGCAGCCAACTGCCTCGTGCCGACAAAAACAAAGTGTACCTGCTGCGCAGCTTTGGCAATTCTGCGCATGAAATCTGGGATGTGACCGATCCGGCCAAGCCAAGCCGGGTCACGGTCGTGGTCAGCGGGCTGCGTGATACGCACAAGAGTTGGTGGGAATGTGACACGGGTATTGCGTTCCTCGTTTCCGGAGCACCGGAGTGGCGCACGCGGCGGATGACCCAGATCTACGATTTGAGCGATCCGGCTAAGCCCGTCTTTATCCGAAACTTTGGTTTGCCCGGCCAGCAGCCGGGCTCGACCGGCCCTGTGCCGACGGAACTTCATGGAGCAATGTCCACGGGTCCCAAAAGCAACCGCATCTACTTTGGGTACGGGACGGGCGCGAATGGCATCGTGCAGATCGTCGACCGCGGAAAGTTGTTGAGTGGTCCAAAGGACCCAACCGAATCCAATCTCATTTATCCACAAATCGCGAGAATCGATCTGCCTCCGGACATGGGCGCCCACACGGCATTCCCGCTGCTAACCATGCAGCTTGCCGAATTTGCAAAGCAAAGATTGCGTCAGGGCTCCCCCGCCGCAGCCGGAGTGGAACATGACCACGACGAAGGCGCGGCACCACAACGAACTCAAGCACGGCGAGATTTTGTGGTGGCGGTCGGCGAGACGACAGCAAATGAATGTCTGGAGAATCGCCAGATGGTCCGGGTACTGGACATCACGACCGAATCGAAGCCTTTCGGCATCGCAACCTGGACGGTTCCGGAATCCAGTGGAAACTTCTGCGATCGCGGCGGGCGATTCGGGACGCATTCTTCAAACGAGAACTTCACGCCGATCTACTACGGCCGGGTCCTTTTTATCGCCCACTTCAATGCCGGAGTCCGCGCTCTCGACGTGCGCGATCCGTTGCAGCCCAGAGAAATTGGTTACTACATCCCAGCCGTCACAGAAAAAACCGACAAGCGTTGTGTCGGAACGGGGGGCGAACAGCGATGTAAGATCGCTATTCAGACAAACAATGTCGAGGTCGATGACCGTGGCTACATTTATATCGTCGACCGGGCGAACACAGGCATGCACGTGCTCGAACTCACAGGCGCAGCCCGGCGCGCCGCGAATTTTCGTTAGCTGATTTAGGTGCCTGAAGCTCATGCCTGTTTCTGCTGCGGATGTCGTCAGACCTGCGTTTCAGCACACGATCCAGCTTCTACGCCGTGAGTTTCTGGGCAGCCTTGGTGAGGGCAGGCACATGCACGCGGAATGTTGTTCCTTTTCCGAACTGGCTCTCCACTTGAATCCGGCCGCCATGCGCGCGGACAATCCGCTGCGCCACCGACAGTCCAAGGCCGACGCCGGGGACTTCTTCCTTGGATGCCGCTGTTCTGCGGAACGGCTCAAAAATGTACGGAAGTTCGGCTTCAGGTATTCCCCTTCCGTGATCGGAGACTTGGAACAACACCTCCTCACCAACCTGCTCCAACCTCAATTCGATCTTGCTTCCAGGTGGCGAGTACTTGAATGCGTTGCTCACCAGATTGTTCAGGACCTGCTCGATCCGAAGCGGGTCGCAGTGGAGCATGACCGCTGCATTCGGGACGGTCAGTGTCAGTTCATGATGCCGCGAACCGGAGTTGAAGAGTTCGAATACGTTTTCGGCAATCGGCCTTGCATCGCATTCTTTCAATCTCAATTCAAGATGACCTGCTTCGATTCTTGCTGAATCCAGAAGATCGCCAATCATGCGATCCAGGCTATGTACTTGCCGTTTGATAATCGCCATCAGATTGGAAACGGTCTCAGGAGCAAGTTTGCGCTCGGCCGAGAGAATATCGGCCGACCCTTTCAGCGTGCCGATGGGATTCCGAAGATCGTGCGCGACGGCAGCAAGGAACGATGACTGATTTTCATATTGCCGCGCGAGCGATACCGCCATCTCATTAAACTGCTTCGCAATGAGCCGTAGTTCCTCTGGCCCATGCTCTGGTGCGCGCGTATCTCTGCGTCCGGCTGCGAAATCGCGGATTGCATGTTGAATTTCAAATACAGGCTGAAACGCAACGCGGCGCAACCAAATAAGAATGGCGGCGATACCGAGAATCAGGACCGCGCTGCAACTGATGCCGATCCGGTCGCCGAGATCGTCCCATCGCTCGGATTCCCGCATCGAGGCCTGGGCCTGCTCGACGTTGATGTCAATGAATTGCCGGAGCGCTGCGAAAGCCTGTTCGAGGTCGGCATCATCGTGTTCCTCTTCTGGGGATTCTCCGTCTTTCGCAAAATGGGATGTGATCAGGCGTTCGGTATCCCTCAACAAAGCTTCTTCTTCAGGCGTTCCGGCATATTGCCGGGCTTCATGCAGTTTTCTGCGGAGATCGCTTTCCACTCTCGTTCTGAGAAAGGGATCGCGCGTCTGAATGTAGGTGAGCAGGTCAATCTGCATCTCCTCAGCCAGCCGGACACTCTGTAAGCCCGTTTCGAGCTCGACAGTCGTGCGGTGAAGATATGTTGTCAGCACTGCGAGGGAAATCGCGGCGCCCAGAGCGAGTACAGCAATGACGGTAACGAACAGCGACAGAATCCGATGTAGGCTCATGGTGTGATTTTGTCGCCGCGGATTACGCGATTATTCGCATAGTCCGCGGCGACATTATTTCTTCGGGATGGTCCAGAAGTAGATCGTTCTGCCCTCAATTGTTTCTGTTTTTTCGGGCTTCCAGTCGCCCATATCAAACGCATGGGAAACCACGCGCGTTCCAGGCTTGAGTTCCGACAACAATTTCGGACGGAGTTTTTCGTTCAGACTCGGAAGCAGGTAAAGCGTGATGACGCTCGCATCTTTGAATTCGGACGCGAACAAGTCCTGATTGAGGAATTGCACCTTATCGCTTACACCGGCTTTCTGAGCATTCTCGGTAGCCTCTTTGATCCGCTGAGGATCAATGTCGATCCCGATGGCGCGTGCCGCACCGAACTTCTGCACAGCGGTAATCGGGATTCGGCCATCGCCTGAACCGAGATCGTAAACGACATCGCCCTGTTTAACGCCTGCCATTTTGAGCATCGCTTCTACGACATTTTGAGGCGTTGGAACGTAAATCACATCGGGCGAATGTAGGGCTTGTGCTTGCGCTAGCAGTGAGGGTGCAAGCGCAATCGCCAGGATTAAACAGGATGCAAATACGCAAATTCTCTTATTTTGCATGTTAGCTCCTTTTATTTAGCGTCGGATCATTTGACGTTGACGGATGCACAAATAGCAACAACAACGCACCAACTGCCAGAACCGCTACACCGGCAAGTGCGCCAATACCAGTGTAAGCCAGACTGGAATAGAGCAGATACGCGCACATGATGCTGAACAGAATCGGCGGAATCGGATACAGGGGCACGCGAAACGGGCGGCTAATAGCCGCATCTTTGCGCCGCAGCACGAAGAAGGCAATTCCGGTCAGCAGGAAGAAGAACCAGAATACCGGAGCCGTATACTCCACGATGGTCTGAAATCCTCGCCGTGTGAACACTCCCAAAACGACCAACGCCAATGACACAGCGCCCTGTAACAGCAGGCCATTGACTGGCGTGCCCCTGTGCGGGCTCCAGCGTCCCAGAAATCGGAACTGCCGGAAGTCACATCCGAAAGCGTAGGAACTGCGTCCTCCCGTAAATACCGTCGCATTTGCTGA
>QHXA01000341.1:389-815 GCA_003222755.1 Acidobacteriota bacterium | reverse complement strand
TGATGAGTACGTATAAAGCGGTTATGACCAGAATGCTCACCATGAGAGCGCGCACCATATTGCGGCGAACATCGCGCAATTCCCCGGAGACATAAGCCGCTTCGTTCCAGCCACCGTATGTCAAAAGGACAAAAACCATCATAAGGCCGAACGATGAAGAGGAAGCAACCGGAATAGCGGCTTCGTTAGGCGCCTCGGGCGACACTGCAATGAAGCCCGCCGCAATGACCAGGATGATCCCGAGCACCTGAATGGCGGTCAACAAATTCTGAGTTCCGGTTCCCTGACGCACACCCGCGATATTCAATCCCGTCAGGACCAGGACGCACAATGCGGCGTAAATAGCCGTCGAGTACGTTCCAAGAGGAATGATCTGGCTCGCGTAATCACCGAAGACAAAGGAGAGGAACGCAATGGAACCCGTCT
>QHXA01000341.1:0-254 GCA_003222755.1 Acidobacteriota bacterium | reverse complement strand
AACCAGCCATGCCAGATACACAGCCCATATGTTGGCCGCATTGCTGGCAACGATCGAAGGTGTGCGGAAGATGCCTGCACCGATGACGATGCCGACAATTAATCCAACGGCATCCACTACACGAACGACCGGTTTCGGCGAGCCGGCTGTGTTTGCGGACGACTTTTCGGCAACGGGTTGCCTGACGCTGCGGTTCATATAGGTTTCTTTGTATGGAGGTAATTCTACGCGAGGATTTTTCCCACAAAAAGGCA
>QHXA01000351.1:7055-9314 GCA_003222755.1 Acidobacteriota bacterium | reverse complement strand
TACTCCACGTCCGTCGTCATCACCAACCCGTCTGCAACAGACGTTGCCTATGGCAGCGTTAATTTCTTTGCAGAAAGTGGCGACACCCTGGACCTCGTTGTCGAATCTCAACGGATCATTGGAGTCCTGCCATTCACAATACGTCCGCTAGGATCGGTCGCTTTTACAGGGACGCGGGACTTTCGGCTGACGACTGGGTCCGTGCGCATATCTTCGACGGCGCCCATCGGCGCGGCGGTCGAATTTGGATCGGCAGCGTTGGGCATCGCCGGAGTCGGCGAGAATCCACCTGCGGTATCGATGATTTTACCCATTACGAGGGACGCGGCCAAAGGAGTCAATACGGGCGTCGCAATGAGCAATCCTCAAGTAGCGGGTGTCGACGTTTCAGTGACCTTGTACACACTCGACGGTGTCGTCCCGTCCGGTGGCTCGCGAACCGTTCAATTACCGCCGAACGGACACTATGCAGCCTTCGTAAATGAGATTTTTCCTAATGTTCTCGTCGACAGTTTTCAAGGCACGATGGTGATTCGAAGTCTCACTACAGGAAAGCAGATCAGCGCCGTGGCTCTTCAACTCGGCGCGAATCCTGGAGAATTCACGACATTGCCCGTCGTTCCCATTTCGCAGCCGTCCGCAACTACAGAATTGCTGTTGCCGCAGTTTGCCAATGGAAACGGCTTTTCTTCATCGGTGTTCCTCGTGAATGCATCCGAGACTGCTACGTCGGGGATCGTGCAATTTATCGATGATGCGGGCATCCCCTTGAACCTTAGCCTGGGAGGCAGCGAAGTCAGTTCGGTAACGGCCTCGCTCGCTCCAGTCGGTGCGGCCGTCTTCACAAGCAGCGGCACGGGAGCATTAGTTGCAGGTTGGGCGGCGGTGAATGGCTCCAGCACCATCGGCGGTATGGTCCGATTCACGGCACCGGGCTTAGGAATCGCGGGTGTCGGGGCCGCAAGACCCGTCGGCGCTTTCATCACACCCGTCTCACGCAGCGTGAACTCGAAATTTAGTACCGGCATTGCCGTGATATCGACCCAAGCCGGCGGAACACTGATCATGACGCTGCGGGATCAGGGTGGAGTGGTCCTCCCGAACGGACAAATTGCCGTGCAAATGGCGGCGCGCGGCCACATCGCGCGATTTATTGAGGAACTGTTCCCGGCAGCCGATACGCGCGAATTCCAGGGCACGTTGACGGTGTCTTCCGACCATGGACCGATTGCCGGAATGGCCATTCAGTTGGGTTCGCGAGCCGGCGAATTCACGACGCTGCCCGTAACCGAAGTTCGATAGCAATCACCTCTTCACGCGCGGCCGCGCATCTTCGCGAATCATCAACGAAGGGTGAAGAAAAAGGAACCGCCAATCATGGAAGAAGCGGCTCATTTCCGGTCGAAAGCACATCGGCAGAGAGGAGGATTCCGATCGTGGCTCAATGTTTAGCGGACCACTATCAATTCAGACCGTCAGCTGAGTTCTGATGCTCACTTGAAACCCAATGTCGGGTCAGCCAGTAACTCGACGGATTCTGTGGTCAATTCTCCACCGGCGGATAGTAAATTCAAGCGAGCTGGACCGCCTATCTGCTGTCATGTAAATGCGTGTTATGTCCACCCTGCGAGTGGCCACAGGCCGGGCGCGCGAACTTCGTTCGGCCGCGCCGGCTGAAGCCGGCGCCTACAGTGGCTTCTGTGCCATTTATTGTGCAAAGCCGTGCGGATGGCGGTATAGCTATAATTGCTTCGCGAAATGTTAGCGAACATGATGCAGATGATCCTCGCGTTGATATTGACACTGCCCCTTTTCTCCCAATCGAATGCGTCTCAATCAGACTTAAGCCACACTTCGTCGGCCTGGACGCGACATTCGTCCTGCTTAAAAGCAGGACGAATCAATTCATTCGGTACAACGCCGCTCGTGCTGACCAGCGCTTTGCGCCGTGCTCGACGTTCAACATTCCGCACACGGCCATCCTGCTTGAGACCGGCACTGCCACTGACGCCGATTACAAAGTCCAGTACGATCCGGCATACAAGCAGCCATCCCAGTGGGCGCAGGATTTCACGCTCGCCGGAGCATTCAAGGCGTCGGCGCTTTGGTATTACCAGGTGCTTGCTCGGCGGGCCGGAATGCCGGTCGAACAACGCTTTGTGCGTCAATTCAAGTACGGCAACGAGGACACACGCGGCGGACTCAGCGAGATGGGCAGACCCTTTTGGGTGGATGGCACGTTACGCATCTCCGCTAATG
>QHXA01000351.1:2341-6944 GCA_003222755.1 Acidobacteriota bacterium | reverse complement strand
AAGGCGAGCAGACAGCGAACTGGTACGTCGGCTACGTGGAAAATGCGGACGGCGTCAACTACTTCGCGCTCGAGATTGGTGACAAGGACTATGACAAAGCATTCTCAGAGCGCATTCCCATCACTCGTGCGATCCTGACTCAGCTTCACATTCTCCGGTAATGCGCTTCGCTGAAATGCAGATCGATCGACACTATAGAAAAGGCATCGCTCATTTCGCTGCCGACTATCCGCCCAGACCAGCCTCTCGCCAATGAGGTTCATTCCTACGCGCCTCATAACAGCAAACGACGTGAGGTTTTCCGGTTGAGCACCAGCTTCGATCGTTTCAAGATCCAGGTATTGGAATCCGGCAGCCATTGCGTGACGTACGGCTTCGGTCATATATCCCCTGCCCTGAAAAGCACTACCTAACCAATAACTGAGATGCCCGACCTTGCAATCCGTAGCGGACTGCGCCACAGATACATATGCGACCGTCAGATTCCGCTCACGTTCTTCAATGCGAAAGTGAAGTTCACGCTTTTGTTGGATCGCGGTCTGGGCGCGACTGATGCGCTCTGTGACCGCCTCGACCGTGGGATTAGCCGGCCATGAGGCGAGCCACCGGCTTATATCCGGTGTCATGATGTCGGCGATCGCACGCGCGTCTTTCAAGGAGATGCACCAAAGGCGAATGCTTGATCCCTCGATCGGTTTAGCAGGTGGCCACGTCACGGCAACACTTTCTCCAAGTAAATCTCATCATGAAAGCCACCGCCGAGTCTCACGTGCTCTCTTGCAACGCCAATATCGTTGAAGCCGAGTGACCGATAGAAGCGGAGTGCCCTCTAGTTGTCAGCCAGAACTTGAATGACAATCTTTCGGTATCCGTTGTTTCGTGCGAAGCGGAATGACTCCTCGGCGAGCAATCGTCCGATGCCGGAACCACGAGACTCAGATCGCAGCCACGTCCCCATTGTTGCAACGTGGGACATTGAGGAAGTCGGCGCAGACGAAAACAAATCCAGCACTTGGGCGCCTGCGACCTTGCCCTCGATGTCTGCAACAAACAATGTGCTCCGGCTGCCAAGCGACGAAATGAATGTGCGCTCCTGCGTCTCTGAGAAAGGCTTATCAAAAATCGTGTGCTTTCCTTCGGCGATGACCGAGTTGATGACATCGGCAATGTCTCCGGCGTCGTCGACTGTGGCTCGCCTTATTTTTATATTCATGGTGGCGTGAGCCTTAGTCCTCAATGATACTTCTTATGTAACATATCGCCGTGTACGGAGGCATCGAAGCTTGATTTGAGTGACGGCGCGACAATCCGGCCATGCCGGCGTGATGAATACGCAACGATACTCACGATTGTCAACGCAGCGGCTGGAGCTTATCGCGGCGTCATCCCCAGTGATTGCTGGAGCGATCCCTACATGCCAATCGACGAACTCGAGAGTGAAATTGCGGCCGGTGTCGTTTTCTCAGGCTATGAGGTGGACGGCCAGTTGGTTGGAGTGATGGGTATCCAACACGTGCGCGATGTGGACTTGATCCGCCACGCTTACGTGCTTCCCGGCAGCCAGCATCACGGTGTCGGCAGCGCTCTGCTGCGGCATCTTCAGAACACCTCGACGCGCCCTATCCTCGTCGGCACGTGGGCCGCTGCGGAATGGGCTATCCGTTTCTATGAGCGTCATGGCTTCGAGCGTGTGGCGCCATCCCAAACGCCGTCGCTTCTTCGACAATACTGGAACATCCCGGAGCGGCAGATCGAGACTTCCGTGGTTCTCGCGAATCCGCCGCTGTAAACACAGGAGGACAAATGGCAGACACTCCGAACTTGTTTCGCGTGATCGTTCAAGTCTCCGATTTGCAGAAGGCCGTGGCGTTCTACTCTAAATTGCTCGACATCAAAGGAAGAGACATCCGCGGTGCGCGTCATTACTTCGATTGCGGCTCCGTGATTCTGGCGCTCCTGAATCCGGAAGGCGAAGGCGCGAAGGCCAAGCCGAATTCCGACTACATTTATTTTTCCGTCAACGACCTCGAGAGCTTTCACGCGCGTGCCCGCGAACTCGGCTGCCTTTCGCAGGAGAAGGTGCACGATGCGAACGCGGGTGAGATCGTCAAGCGGCCGTGGGGCGAGCGCTCGTTCTACGTTTTGGACCCGTTTGGCAACCGTCTCTGCTTCGTGGACGCGCGAACCGTTTTCACCGGCCGTTGACTGGCGAATAGGCGGAGTGAAACGTTCAGCGAGAGTGCCGCGCATCCGCGCGATGTTAACTTGTGCCAGATGTGATGTCGCACTTCACGCAAGGATAAGAGGATCTGAGAGCATCCGGCAGATCCAGATTTGCGAGATTGTCACGAGCACAGTTGGCTACAGGAGTAAAATGAGCGCCATGGATTTTGCCATGGCACGCGTTGAATATCGCGAAAAACAAGATTCCGGAAAGGCGATTGATAGGCTTGCTGTCGCGGCTATTGCGAAAGTTGCGCCGCACTCCGCCGCCATCTCCAGCTGATCCGTTTGCATGGAAGACCGCGCCACTTCGACCACGCCCGCACAGCGGGGCCGGCAGCGTAGCTGTTGCCGAGCCGCACGAAGACTAGACTCGCGCATTGATCACCGGCAGGTGAAGTTTTTCTCCACCCAGTTCGCCGGATTGTTCTCGGCGCCCGCAGGGCCGGTGTAGACGGCACGCTGCGGATATGCGCACACTTTCCGTTCATTGTCGCTCCGCCCATTCGTGATGTGGCGCGCAACGATGGAGTCCGGAGCAATTCCTTTTTCAACCCAGTTGGCAAGCGGTGCGAGGCGGTCCCATGTGTCGGGGCCGGGCCCTTCCGCGCAATGGCCCATACCCGGGACCATGAACAGCCGCATGCTGCCGCGTGCCGCCTGAAGATCACCACGGAATGTTTGGTCGACGGCTTTCTTGTAGTAGTCGAGGGTGGGTTGAGCTTGCCCTTCGGGGTCTGCCCAACCGTGGTACAACAGCAGCTTTGCGCCCTTGCGAACGAGAAAGCGTGAGAGATTCGGATCGGTTGCATCGGTGATGGCCGACATCCTGGCGCCCTTGCCGGCAGTAACGTCGTCCACGTTGAACTCCCACCAGCCGAACTCCGGTGGTGTCGCGGTTTTGTCCGGTTTCTGTTTCACATTCGTCGGATTCGGCGGCGGAACGCCCGGCGACTTTTCGTAAAACAGGAAGTTCACGTGATCGATTCCGTAGAGGAGCTTCGCGGGAAACATATTGTTGCCCTTGTGCGCGACGAGCGTGCGTGCCCAATCGTATTCGGAACCGAAGTCCATGCCTTTGTATATTTGAACGTCTTTGCTGTCGTAGAGTCCGCGGTAGATATCTTTGATGGTCTGAATCTGACGCCGTGTAAAACAATTGTCACCGTCGACATCCTTCGGGCACATCCGCGAAGCGAGATCGACTTCAGGTTTGAAGTCGCACGCCAGCGGATTATCGATGACACCATCCTTGATGCCGTCCTTTGCATCGCACTTCGCAACGATAGCGTCGCGGAGGATGTTCACCTTCGTCAGACTTTCCGGAATGCCGTCGCCGTCCTTGTCGAACGCGAGATTGCCGGCAAAATTGTCGGCGAAAACTTTTTGAGCCATCCAGACGTGCGAAACGTTCAACGCCTGATAATCGAACACCGGCGCGCCTGAAACGATCCCGTCGAAGTCCTCCGGATAACGTTGCGCTTCCATCAGGCCCTGCCGCCCACCGGTCGAACAGCCTTCAAAGAAGGTGTAGCGCGTGGCCGAACGATAGTAGGCGCGAACGACGGCCTTCGATGCGTTGGCAGTCAGATGGACGGCGCGATATCCAAAGTCGATAACGGCATCCGGATTTTCGTACGCAAACGATGCCCGCGGCTCGGAGCCGACGTCATGTCCGGTGTTGGAATTCGCCAAAGCGTAACCCTGTGCAACATAATGATCGGCGAAATCCAGATCGCCGTCCTTGCCGCCGTCGCCAATGTTGACAAGGCGGCCGTTCCAGTTCGCGCGCAACGGAAGCTGAACGTGGAAGCGGATGCGGCCCGAAATCGTGCCCTGAACATAGCAATACGCCGGCACCGCGGCGGTCGCCGGTTTGATCACGGCGTGGATGATCGTTATATCCGGGTTCTCGACCAGTGCCGCACAGGCTGCCTGCTCGTCTGCCGGAGCGCCTTGAGCAAGAAAAAAGATCAGCGATAAGAGTTTCAACATCGGGAGGTACTTTACTCGATTTTCGATGCGATGATAAAACACGCAATCACATTGGAGTCTGGCAATGAATCAGGATATTCCGGGCAAATACGTTCACAAGAAAATGCGGTCGCACTACATCGAATTAAAGCCTGACGGAAATTATTTTCTGTTCGAAGGTTCGTCAGGCGTAACCGGCACGTACGAAGTCAATGGCGGGGACATCACCATATTGGGCGCCGACTCCACGTCGCGGGGCAAAATTCGGAATGGAATAATCATTGATAGCGAGGGTGACAAATGGATTCGCACCGACGTCACCGATGATCCGTTACCATCCATGACCTGGCTTCCCGGCGTTCTTCGACGAGATGACTTTCCGTGGGAATTGATCGACGTCGTGGTC